>PWQB01000514.1 GCA_003556955.1 Nostocaceae cyanobacterium CSSed10_463m | reverse complement strand
TGTCAAACTGGAAGTTGTTTGTAAATTTTAAAGCAATTGTGAAAGCTATTACTCTTGTTGGTTCTACTGGCTCAATCGGTACTCAAACTTTAGATATCGTTACTCAGTATCCAGATCAGTTTCGGATTGTGGGATTGGCTGCTGGGAGCAATGTGGAGATGTTGGCGGCTCAAATTCGCCAGTTTCGACCAAGTATAGCGGCGATTTCGGCTGAGGAGAAATTACCAGAACTCCAAGAAGCAATCAAAGACCTTAATCCCCAACCAATTCTACTCGCTGGTATTTCGGGAGTGATAGAAGTCGCCCGTTATGGTGATGCCGAAACCGTGGTGACGGGGATTGTGGGTTGTGCTGGTTTATTACCAACCATCGCCGCGATTGAAGCTGGGAAAGATATCGCTTTGGCGAATAAAGAAACTTTGATTGCTGGTGGTCCTGTGGTTCTACCTTTAGTAGAAAAACATGGTGTCAAACTACTACCTGCTGATTCTGAGCATTCCGCCATATTTCAATGCCTTCAAGGTGTTCCCGAAGGAGGCTTACGGCGAATTTTACTCACTGCTTCTGGTGGCGCTTTCCGAGATTGGGATGTAGAAAAGTTAACTCAGGTGACGGTTGCTGATGCTCTGAAACATCCTAACTGGTCAATGGGGCGAAAAATTACCGTAGACTCAGCCACTTTGATGAACAAGGGTCTGGAAGTCATTGAGGCGCACTTTCTGTTTGGCTTGGATTATGAAAATATTGATATTGTGATTCATCCCCAGAGTATTATTCACTCGCTGATTGAGTTGCAAGATACATCTGTTTTAGCTCAATTGGGTTGGCCGGATATGCGCTTACCTTTACTCTATGCTTTATCTTGGCCTGAGCGGATCTACACTGACTGGGAAAGACTGGATTTGGTGAAAGCTGGTAATTTAACTTTCCGTGAACCAGATCATCAGAAGTATCCTTGTATGCAGTTGGCTTATGCTGCTGGTAAGGCTGGGGGTTCTATGCCGGCGGTGTTAAATGCTGCTAATGAGCAGGTTGTAGCGTTATTTTTAGAGGAGAAAATTCGATTTTTAGATATTCCCCGATGTATCGAATTAGTGTGCGATCGCCATCAAAAAGACAACTGTACAAGTCCTGCTTTAGATGACATTTTGGCAGCAGATACATGGGCAAGGCAAGAAGTTTTAACAGTAGCTAATCAGTTAGAATCTTCTTCGCAGGTAATTTCACTGCACCCAACTACTAGATAATACAAAAATATTGGTGAGGATGGTTATTTAAACTCCACATCCTCACTATGTTTTAAATTTATCTATATTTCACAATCCCCTAAAAAATTTACTAATTTCTTATATAAAATATTGCGTCTAGCCAAAAAATGTGAAAATTTTTGAGTATACTGGCAAATAACAATTACTCAAAAAATCTAGTAAAACTACTTTAGTAATAATTATTATAGCTTGGGTGCAAAAAATTTTACGAGTAATTACTTCAAATGTGTAAAAACATATTTTTTCATTGCGTATCGCTAAATTAATAAATTTGCGAAATTGGGATACTCCCAATACTAGACCTATATATTTTCAAGGAATTGATATTGATGATTCCTACCCTAATTTTGGCTTGGATAGTATTTGTAATCTTGTTAAAAATTATTAAAACTACGTTGAAGAATGCTTTAACAATTGCAGCCATACTGGTTTTATTAAATATTGGTTTTGGAATTACACCGCAAGATATTTGGCATCAAATTATGCACGTTGCTCAAATAATTTCACCCAACCAGTAGATCAAAACTGCTGAATCTAAACTCAGTTAGTTAGTGAGAAAAAAACTTATGTAACAAAATTCGCCAGTAGTTGCGCTTTAGTGCTAAAGCGCAACGACAAACCATGATAATTTAATTATTGTGTAAAGTAGAAATCCTAGCTAACGCGTCCTGAACATTTGCAGGTAGACGACGCATTATTTTACCTCGTTCGCGGTCTAATGCTACTAACGTCACCTTAGCTGTGACATATAGCTCTTGTCCATCAGTTGAGACAATACCATAATCCCAGTTGATGCGGACACCGGTGACCTCAGTCATGCGTGTTCTGACAATGACAGCTGTACCTAACTGAATAGAACGGTGATAACGTACTGAAAGCTCTACAACTGGTAAATCACAGCCTAAAGCTACTAAATCAGCAAATTCAATGCCGATGGATCTTAAACATTCTACCCTGGCTTCTTCCATCCAAGTTAAATAAGTACCATGCCAGACAATACCTGCATAGTCTGTATGATGGGGTTGCACTCTAACAGGATATTCAAACCAACTCTCAAATTCCTGCTTAGATGGCAGATCAATGGCGCTAGTTGATGGTAATTGTGCGGGAATTGGTTGTTTTTCCGACATTTTTGAATTTCTTAACAGCTATGAATATTTCATATCTGACAAAATTCTCTCATAAAGTTGTGATTAACAAAATTGAAAATACGTGACAGCCCAGGAATGAGCAAATCACTGCTACGTAATTTGAAATAGGTAATGTGAAATTTCCAACCTAGCCACAATTACCTATTACCAATTACCGACCATCGATGTCCAATGCGAGAGCGACTATTGGAATCTGCTTTGAAGTACCCCATTAAATACTGCTGTCAGTCCTAGCACTTTTTGGCCAGGGTTTTATGGACTGGATTAGCTGGTGTAGATTGTTTGACAAGATTAGCCAGTTCTTGTAGCTGATTAATTGCCTCTGCGCCCTCTAATTTCATTAACTCACGGTCATCTCGCATTTCTGTCCAAGTAATCCCATAATCGGATACTAAGAATCGAATCAAGTGATTGTCGCCCAAGCTAACCATAAACGAAGCACTATTCATCTGGTCGCCGCAGGTATAACAGGACGCAGGATACCCACGTCGTTCTAGTACAATTGCCAAGGCTTGTAGGTTCATTACCAAGTCTTGGACGAATTGTCGGTGTTGATGCGCTAGTCTCAGAAACACGTTTGCCCTCCAGACACCACAGTGATGTTAGTCTCTTTTATATTTTCTTTAGCTTTTTTCACCCACTGGTATTGTAAACTATTCATTACATTTACCAGAATATTACGAAATCATTAATTGACTACCTGCTTAGGGTAGTGGATAAATATCCAGCTTGCCGTATCAAACTATTCAATTTGTAAGTTAAATTTATCAGACAGATTAGTTAGGCTTAACCTTTTCTTTATATAATATTTCTGTCTGAGACAATGGTTAGCTCAAATGATTCCGTTTTAAGAGTAACGCAAATTTGGTATTGCTCAACAACAGAAAAGTTACGGATATGATTTTTCTGGGACATATACTGCCAAGCTATCTACTGGCTAAGGCTTTGTAAGCACTTAAGTATTTTTTTATTTCTCAGTTTTTCACCTGTATGTCCCGGAACAAAAATAGACTCTAGTACTATTAAATTATCTGGTTATTTGGTACAGTCGCATCCTCCTTAAAGGATAGAGTGTGTTAGATACTACAAGTTTCGGGAATCATGACTGTGGTTGATGTGGAAGCAATCATGAAGAAATTTTCAGTAATTTCCACAACAGCACCGAATGCGTAACCCAAGTATCTATGGCTTAATACTGAGAGTAACTGAACATGGAATAAGTATGTTGCCATTTCGCCAGTATTTTTTTAGTTTCGCAGTTGTGCCGTAAAAGCTCCTATAAACCTAATTTTTACTGATTAAGCAGAAAAAACCGTTGTTTTAGCTACATAAAACTTATTTTGAACCGAGCCATTTAAGTATATAAATTTGGCAACTTTACCAGCTTTCACGGCGAGAATGGAAACCACCGCCATACTTGCTCATTTAAATATAGCGGTGGATATGTTAATTGACTACTTGC
>PWQB01000684.1 GCA_003556955.1 Nostocaceae cyanobacterium CSSed10_463m | reverse complement strand
ACAAGTTTTCCAGGCGGCTTTAGGTCAAAACTCGTAATGTTCTAATCAGATACTAATTAATAGCTTTGGAAGCATTTATGACCCGAAAACCGCATGACCAATTTGCCAAGCAACTTTTGGAGGAGTTGCTATCACCCTTGGGCAAGGTAGAACCGAACAAAGAGGTGATTGACGAAGCTCGGCAGGTAGATGTTTTGTTTTCACCAGCACCAACAGCCCAAGCACCAAATCTAGGACTACTGGGAAGAATTGCACTGCTGAATACGGCTTTACTGGAACCTTTTCGCAATCAGCCTAGCAGGACAGAAATACGGAACTGCCTGACAAAGCTGTTCACTGTAATTGCAGATTCACAACGCAAAGCCAAAAGGGAAGACACAACTATATCAGAGGATGATTTAGCTCGATTGTGGATTTTAGCGCCCTCAGCGTCCCCAGGATTGTTAGAAAGTTTTGGGGCTAAACTAGAGCTAGAAACTTGGTTGCCTGGGGTGTATCTTCTACCTGATGCTTTTAGAACAGCGATACTGGCAATTAACGAGTTGCCTGTAACAGAAGAAACATTATGGTTTAGGCTTCTAGGGAGAGGAAAGGTTCAACAACAAGCAGTCAGTGAATTAGTTGCGCTATCACCAGAAAACCTTCTGCGCCGTAATGTTTTAGAAATAATTTACAGATGGCGTGTCAGTGTAATGACACAGCAAAAGTTAACTGAAGATGATCAGGAGTTAATTATGAATCTAACAGAAGCTTATCAAGAAGCCAGGGCTGCTGCTGTACAAGAAGGAGTAGAGCAAGAACGCCGCCAAGTTGTAGAAAATTTGTTGAGATACAGGTTTGGTTCTGTGGATGAAGAACTGTCGAGAGTTGTTAATAGTTTATTACAGCTATCTCCAGATGAATTTGCTAAAGTGTTGCTCGAATTACCTACTGTGTCTCGTGAAGAACTTTTGAGTAGGTTCTGAATGGCGGGGCTGTAAAGGTACTAAGGAATTCTGAAAAAATTATCAGTTTAAAAGCGTTTTGTTAATAGCAGAGCGCTTTTTTTGATGAATGGAACCCAAGTACTTATCACGATCTTAAGGCCACCTATGCTCATAAAATCTTCTCCCCTCCCTTGTTGGCTAAATGCCCAAAATACAGCCGTAGCAGTTGCGCTGATAAAATTCGGATTTGTCTACGAAGGCGAATTAAGCGGTGACGACATTGATGCCACGGAAGCTGTCCCACAAGGCTGGTTCGTTGGCTGTAGATGTTGCGACAACTCAATAGTTGCGATATTTGACGGCGCTGTATTTTCTTCATCATGTGATGGCAAAAGTGATTCAGAGCTTAGATACAACCAAGTCAAAAAGCTGATTAGGGCAACCCTCAGAAGCTACAAGCCTTTTAATCCTTATGAACAATTACAGTTATTTAAAACAGGATCATGATCAACGCTGAAGACTCAAAACAATTACGCCAGCTAATCAAAACTGCTTACCTTGCCCTAGCTGCAATTGATGATTCCCCCCAGTTCAAGAAAATCAATTACTCGCCTGATTTGACCCTTGGTGATGCTGTAACCGCCCTGGAATACCTCGAATGGGAACTAGGGGATGAATCGCAAGAACGCTAAAAATAAAGGCAATTCCTCATATTGGAATTGCCCTACGTATCTATTTTTATCAATCGAATTTTACCATGCAGCTAGAGTTGATCAACGGTAGAACACAGTATTTCCACACAACTTAATAGCAAACATTTAAATTTCAAACCAATGCCTAGAAAACAGAATTGCTCTGAATTAACAGCAAGTAATTTACTAGAGTCGCTTCGAGTCCGTGGTGGTTCTGCACCTTTGCATAGCCTCAAATATTCTAATACAGTCATTCAATCACTGGTAGATCGTGGGGTAGTAAAAGTCATAAATACTGGGTGCGGCTTTTCATTAGAAATTGTTGAACGTAATTGAAAGAAAGCTACGCTTAAGACTTTTGAGAAATTGGAAAGTGCTTTAATGGAAATTAAAACTATCTCTGTAACGTATCATAGAAAATTCAACTTGGGTGACTACGAATCCCTGGAATTAGGCTGTTCACTTTGGGCGCAAATAGACGCAGAAGAAGATGCAGAAGGTGCGACTCAATTCTTATATATGCAGGCTAAAGCTTCAGTCAAAGAAGCTGCAATGCCTTTAATTAAAAATTCTGCATATCAGATGAATAAATACAAGCGAACTGCAAAGCAGAATACTCAAGATGACTTGGAGGATTTCTAAAAATGGCTGAAGTAAAATTGGGATTATGCAACCCACCACTGCCTATCTATATATATGTCGGACAGGGGGAACTCCAAGGGGAGCCATACGTCTGGTATAACTATATTATTGACCAAGACAAGAAAATTCCAGTTTTTCAACGAGCTTTAACAGGATATATTGTTCAGTTAAAGTTGACAACGAAAGAGTACAAGGGTGAGGATAAGCCTAAACTAGATATCGTCGTCTGTGCCGATGAAATTTATGTGATTAGAAGTGGAATTGAAACCAATTTCACTAAGACATTCTTGTTATCTGCATCTCTGGTCGATGATTTCTCTCAACCTCTGATGATTACCGCCGTACCTGGAAAAGAAAACTGTGTATTCTGTCGTTTGTATAATGCAGTGAACAAATCGGCAATTCGTAGTGATTGGAATCCTCATGCGGATTGGGCAGAAATCATGCAAAGCATTCAATCTAAATTATCTGGCAATCAAGTTTTTGAGCTTGAAGAAGAAAATATTCCCAAGACCAAACCTCAAAATGTAGCACCACATCCACAAGACTTGCGAGTGAAGCAAGTTCGCACTTTGTTCAATTATCCGGTTGATTTGGTCAAAGAATGGCTGCAATCCAACAATGTTCAACGTCCTAGCCAGCTTCCTGTGAGTGAAATTGATAAACTGGTGAACATCATTTGCATGGCTTGGGCATCTGATAAAGTTGACCCCAATCATGCTGCTAGTTCATATCAGCAGCAGGTCATTCGTGCGATGTCGGAAGGACTTGATGAAGTGGCAGCGATTAGGGCTTGGGCGAATTATGTGCTGGGGCAGAAAACGGCTGTAACCGCAACTACAGTTAAATAGTCGTAAAAATTACGTAATCACGACAGAAGTATTAAAAGATTGCGACTAATTAACTGAACTTATCAACCTATTTTAGAAAGGCAGTTTTAAGCTGTCTTTCTTTTTCCAATAGCCCAATATTTACAAGTGGGAAAATCTGATGAAGCTACTCATAATAGACACCGAAACCGCAGACAACGAAAACACACCCTGCGAAATTTCTGCCACGCTCTACCAAGTTGAGGAGTATTCGGGAGCGATCGCCAGTGTTTCAAGTTTGATTCCAGTTGAAGCAAATAGCGCCCAGGCGATCAATGGGATTTGCCCAGAATTAACCCAGGCAGCACATCCCATTTATCAGCCCTCGCTTGCACTTCTGCGAGAAATGTCCGCGATCGCTGATTATGGAGTTGCTTTTAATGCCGAATTTGATTCTGGCGTGGTTAATCAATTCTTCCCGGATTTAATCAATCAGCCCTGGCTATGTGCAATGCGTGATTTTGATTGGGGCTACCACAGCATAAATTCACATGGCGGTTACAAGCTGACTGACCTCGCCCTTTGGCTGGGGATTGGAATTAGCACTGTCCACCGCGCAGCAGATGATGTTCGGTTGTTGGTCGAGTGTTTGAATCGTCACAAAAATGTATCAAAGTTGGTAAATGATGCGATCGCCCTAGCTCAATCACCGATAGTGGAAATCAAAGCACTGGTTAGCTACGAGGATCGCCACAAAGCAAGCAAGGCTAAGTTTGCTTGGGATGGCGAACGCAGAATTTGGCACAAATCAATT
>PWQB01000011.1 GCA_003556955.1 Nostocaceae cyanobacterium CSSed10_463m | reverse complement strand
CTGATCGAAGAACTCAACTCCTTTAGTCCAATTACAGACTATACAGGCAAACTAGAACTACACTTTTTAGGTCAAAACTACAAACTTAAAGAGCCAAAATACAGCGTTGAGGAATCTAAACGGCGGGATAGTACCTATGCTGTACAAATGTATGTACCCACCCGGCTGTTAAACAAAGAAACCGGGGACATCAAAGAGCAAGAAGTATTTATTGGCGATCTGCCCTTAATGACAGACCGAGGCACGTTCATTATTAACGGAGCCGAACGGGTAATTGTCAACCAGATAGTGCGATCGCCTGGAGTTTATTACAAATCAGAAATCGACAAAAACGGACGCAGGACTTATTCAGCTAGCTTAATCCCTAACCGGGGAGCTTGGCTGAAATTTGAAACAGACCGTAACGATTTAGTGTGGGTTCGCATTGACAAAACCCGTAAACTCTCAGCCCAGGTACTATTAAAAGCCCTGGGGCTGTCAGACAACGAAATCTTTGATGCTCTGCGCCATCCCGAATATTTCCAAAAAACCATCGAAAAAGAAGGGCAGTTTTCCGAAGAAGAAGCCCTAATGGAGTTATACCGGAAATTAAGACCCGGTGAACCACCCACAGTCTTAGGTGGACAACAACTATTAGACTCCCGATTCTTCGACCCCAAACGTTACGACCTCGGTCGCGTTGGTCGTTACAAACTCAATAAAAAACTACGCTTGTCTGTCCCCGACACCATGCGCGTGCTAACACCTGGGGACATCTTAGCCGCAGTAGATTACCTGATTAACCTCGAATATGACATCGGCAACATCGACGATATTGACCACTTAGGCAATCGTCGGGTGAGAAGCGTCGGTGAACTACTGCAAAACCAAGTGCGAGTCGGTTTAAACCGTCTAGAGCGGATCATTCGGGAACGGATGACCGTATCCGATGCCGAAGTTTTAACCCCAGCCTCCTTAGTTAACCCCAAACCATTGGTAGCCGCAATCAAAGAATTCTTTGGTTCTAGCCAATTAAGTCAGTTCATGGATCAAACCAATCCCCTAGCAGAACTGACCCACAAACGCCGTCTCAGCGCCCTTGGTCCCGGTGGTTTAACTCGTGAACGTGCTGGGTTCGCCGTGCGAGATATTCACCCCTCCCACTACGGCAGAATCTGCCCCATCGAAACTCCAGAAGGCCCTAACGCCGGATTGATTGGTTCCTTAGCTACCCATGCGCGAGTCAACCAATACGGATTTTTAGAAACCCCCTTTAGACCAGTTGAAAATGGTCGAGTCCGGTTTGACTTCCCCCCTGTCTACATGACAGCCGACGAAGAAGACGACTTACGCACGGCTACAGGTGACATTCCTTTAGATGAAAACGGCTACATCAAAGGGCCACAAGTGCCAGTGCGTTATCGCCAAGACTGGGCAACCACAACCCCAGAACAAGTAGACTACGTAGCAGTATCACCAGTGCAAATTGTGTCGGTAGCTACCAGCATGATTCCCTTCTTGGAACATGACGACGCTAACCGAGCGCTAATGGGTTCCAATATGCAACGGCAAGCAGTACCTCTACTCAAGCCGGAGCGTCCCTTAGTCGGTACTGGTTTAGAAGCCCAAGGCGCGAGAGACTCCGGTATGGTGATTGTCTCCCGTACAGATGGCGATGTTACTTATGTCGATGCCACAGAAATTCGTGTTCGTCCCAAAGACGGTAACTCAGAAATTAGATATCGACTTTCTAAATACCAAAGATCCAACCAAGATACTTGTTTAAATCAAAAACCCCTTGTCCGCATTGGTGAGCGAGTAGTTGCTGGTCAAGTCCTGGCTGATGGTTCAGCCACCGAAGGTGGTGAATTAGCCTTGGGTCAAAATATCGTCATCGCTTATATGCCTTGGGAAGGGTATAACTACGAAGACGCAATTTTGATTTCCGAAAGACTCGTACAAGATGATGTCTACACCTCAATTCACATTGAAAAATATGAAATTGAAGCCAGACAAACCAAACTTGGCCCAGAAGAAATCACCAGAGAAATTCCCAACGTCGGTGAAGATGCTCTGCGTCAGTTAGATGAACAGGGAATTATCCGTATCGGTGCTTGGGTAGAAGCAGGAGATATTCTGGTAGGAAAAGTTACACCAAAAGGTGAATCTGACCAACCACCAGAAGAAAAACTGTTACGTGCCATCTTTGGTGAAAAAGCACGGGATGTCAGAGACAACTCCTTACGCGTTCCCAACGGTGAAAAAGGGCGCGTTGTTGACGTGCGTTTATTTACCCGTGAACAAGGCGACGAATTACCACCAGGAGCCAATATGGTCGTGCGGGTATACGTCGCCCAGAAACGCAAAATCCAAGTAGGCGACAAAATGGCAGGTCGTCACGGTAACAAAGGGATTATTTCTCGGATATTACCAGTGGAAGATATGCCTTATTTAGCAGATGGTTCCACCGTGGACATCGTGCTAAACCCCTTGGGTGTACCTAGCCGGATGAACGTCGGACAGGTATTTGAGTGTATGTTGGGCTGGGCTGCTCATACTTTGGGAGTCAGATTTAAAATTACTCCCTTTGATGAAATGTATGGGGAAGAAACATCCCGCAGTCTTGTACATGAAAAATTGCAAGAAGCACGGGACGAAACCGTCAAAGACTGGGTATACAACCCAGATAACCCCGGCAAAATCATGGTGTTTGATGGTCGTACCGGGGAACCCTTCGACCGACCAGTTACCGTAGGCGTAGCTTATATTCTCAAGCTGGTGCATTTAGTAGACGACAAGATTCACGCTCGTTCCACAGGGCCATACTCGCTGGTAACTCAGCAACCCTTGGGTGGTAAAGCACAACAAGGTGGTCAGCGCTTTGGGGAAATGGAAGTGTGGGCTTTGGAAGCCTTTGGTGCAGCTTACACCTTGCAGGAATTACTGACTGTGAAATCAGACGATATGCAAGGACGGAATGAAGCCCTAAATGCGATCGTTAAAGGCAAGTCAATTCCTCGACCAGGAACACCAGAGTCCTTTAAGGTACTAATGCGAGAACTACAATCATTAGGGTTAGACATTGCCGTACACAAGGTAGAACCCCAAGCCGATGGTAGTTCCTTAGATGTGGAAGTCGATTTAATGGCAGACCAATCAGCCAGACGTACACCTCCTCGACCAACCTACGAATCTCTCTCCCGCGAATCCCTAGAAGAGGAAGAGTAGGGAAGAAGCAGGGGGAAAGAGGCAGGGGAGCAGGGAGCAGGGAGCAGGGGGGAAAATTTCCTAATCCCCAATCCCTCAACTCTAATCCCCAATCCCCAATCCCCAATCCCCAATCCCCAATCCCCAAATTACGAACGCTGATTAAAGGATTGCGCGGATGAGATTATTTGTGATCGCAACAGATGCTCAAATCCGTGAAATCCTTTAATCCGTCTAATCCGTGATCAGAATTAACAATTAATTATGAGACCCGCCCAAACTAATCAGTTTGACTACGTTAAAATCGGCTTGGCATCACCGGAACGCATCAGGCAGTGGGGTGAGCGCACTTTACCTAATGGTCAGCTAGTTGGTGAAGTTACCAAGCCAGAGACAATTAATTACCGGACTCTGAAACCAGAGATGGATGGCTTATTTTGTGAGCGCATCTTTGGCCCTGCGAAGGACTGGGAATGCCATTGTGGTAAGTATAAGAGAGTCCGTCACCGTGGTATTGTCTGCGAGCGCTGTGGTGTAGAAGTCACCGAGTCAAGGGTGCGTCGTCACCGCATGGGGTACATTAAACTCGCCGCCCCAGTCGCCCACGTTTGGTATCTCAAGGGTATTCCCAGCTACATCTCTATTCTGCTAGATATGCCTTTGCGGGATGTGGAGCAGATAGTATACTTCAACTCTTATGTTGTCCTGAGTCCTGGTAATGCCGAAACCTTAAGCTATAAACAGCTACTCAGTGAAGACCAATGGTTGGAAATTGAAGACCAAATATATAGTGAAGATTCTCTGTTACAGGGAGTAGAAGTCGGCATTGGTGCGGAAGCACTACTGCGTTTGCTGGCTGATATTAATTTAGAGCAAGAAGCCGAAAACCTGCGCGAGGAAATCGGGAATGCGAAAGGACAGAAGCGAGCCAAATTAATTAAACGGCTGCGGGTAATAGATAACTTCATCGCCACTGGTTCTAAACCGGAGTGGATGGTAATGGCAGTGATTCCGGTGATTCCTCCTGACCTGCGCCCAATGGTACAGCTAGATGGGGGACGCTTTGCCACCAGTGATTTAAATGATTTATATCGCCGGGTAATTAACCGGAATAACCGTTTGGCGCGTCTGCAAGAGATTCTCGCACCGGAGATTATTGTGCGGAACGAAAAGCGGATGCTGCAAGAAGCGGTGGATGCTTTGATTGACAATGGTCGTCGGGGACGGACGGTAGTCGGGGCAAATAACCGACCTCTGAAGTCTTTGTCTGACATTATTGAGGGTAAACAAGGACGTTTCCGGCAAAACTTGTTGGGTAAACGGGTTGACTACTCTGGACGTTCGGTAATTGTGGTGGGACCAAAGCTGAAAATTCACCAGTGCGGTTTGCCCAGAGAAATGGCTATTGAGTTATTTCAGCCCTTTGTGATTAATCGCCTGATTCGTAGCGGCATGGTGAATAATATCAAAGCTGCGAAAAAACTCATATCTCGCAATGATCCTAGTGTGTGGGATGTGCTGGAAGAGGTGATTGAAGGACACCCAGTTATGCTGAACCGTGCGCCAACACTGCACCGTTTGGGGATTCAGGCTTTTGAACCTGTGTTAGTGGAAGGAAGAGCAATTCAATTACACCCATTGGTATGTCCGGCTTTTAACGCTGACTTTGATGGTGACCAAATGGCGGTACACGTGCCTTTGTCTCTAGAAAGTCAGGCAGAAGCGCGGTTGTTGATGCTGGCTTCTAATAATGTGTTGTCTCCGGCTACAGGTAGACCAATTATTACACCTAGCCAAGATATGGTGTTGGGAGCATATTACTTAACAGCCGAAAACCCTGGTGCTAAAAAAGGTACTGGTAATTTTTATGCGTCGATGGAAGATGTAATTATGGCTTTCCAGCAAGACCAGGTGGATTTACACGCTTATATCTATGTGCGGTTTGACGGTGAGGTGGAATCTGACCAACCAGATCAGGAACCTCTAGAAGTGACCGAAAATGCTGATGGCACTCGGACTTTGCTGTATAAATACCGCCGCATCAGAGAAGATGCCCAAGGGAATTTAATTTCTCAGTATGTATACACTACCCCTGGTCGAGTTATTTACAACAATGCCATTCAGGAAGCATTAGCTGTTTAAGTGCAAATCAGTTAACAGTTATCAGTTATCAGTTATCAGTCAAGAGACATCGTTGGGTTTAAGTCCTCCAGCATAAGCTTTGATAATTGTTTACTGTTGACTGTTCACTGTTCACCGATAACTGTTCACTGTTTACTGATAACTGATTAAGGACTAATAATTAATGACTAAGGAAAAGGCTGTTTTTCGCAATCGGGTGGTTGATAAGGGTCAACTGCGAAAGTTAATTTCTTGGGCGTTTACCCATTATGGTACGGCGCGGACTGCTGTGATGGCAGATAAGCTGAAGGAGTTGGGTTTTCGCTATGCTACCAAAGCCGGCGTTTCTATTAGTGTGGATGATTTGATGATTCCGCCCACGAAGCGATCGCTGTTGGATGCCGCAGAGGAGGAAATTCGGGCGACGGAAACTCGTTACCAACGGGGCGAAATTACTGAGGTGGAACGGTTCCAAAAGGTAATTGATACTTGGAATGGTACGAGTGAAGCTCTCAAGGATGAGGTGGTGGTTCACTTTAAGAGTACTGACCCGCTCAACTCGGTGTATATGATGGCCTTCTCTGGGGCGCGGGGTAATATCTCTCAGGTGCGTCAGTTGGTGGGGATGCGGGGGCTAATGGCAGATCCTCAAGGGGAAATTATTGACTTACCGATTAAAACCAATTTCCGCGAAGGTCTGACTGTTACTGAATATATTATCTCTTCTTACGGCGCGCGCAAAGGATTGGTAGATACGGCGTTACGTACTGCTGACTCTGGTTATCTCACCCGTCGTTTGGTGGATGTTTCCCAGGATGTGATTATTCGGGAATTTGACTGCGGCACCACTAGGGGGATTCCGGTGCGGGCGATGACTGAAGGGGGTAAAATCTTGATTCCCTTGGCTCAACGCTTGCTAGGACGGGTATTAGCTGAGGATGTGATTCATCCTACCACTAAGGAGATAATTGCTACCCGTAATACTCCGGTGTCTGATGAGTTGGCGGCGGAAATTCACAAGGCTGGGATTACGGAAGTGATTGCGCGATCGCCTCTAACTTGTGAAGCAGCGCGTTCGGTGTGTCAACACTGCTATGGTTGGAGTTTGGCACACGCCAAGATGGTGGATTTGGGCGAAGCTGTGGGGATTATTGCGGCTCAAAGTATCGGTGAACCGGGTACACAGTTGACCATGCGGACATTCCACACTGGGGGCGTGTTTACTGGGGAAGTGGCGCAGCAAGTCCGTTCTAAAACAGAAGGGACAATTCGCTTACCCCGCAAGTTGAGAACTAGAACTTATCGCACCCGTCACGGGGAAGATGCGCTGTATGTAGAGGCTAATGGTGTGATCCATTTAGAGCCGAAAAAAGACGGTTCTGGAGATCATGAACCTCAAGAAATTCATGTCACTCAAGGTTCTACCCTTTATGTCCATGAAGGACAGCAGGTGAAAATTGGTCAGTTGTTGGCAGAAGTAGCTCTAGGTGGACGCACCACTCGGACAAATACAGAAAAAGCTGTGAAAGATGTGGCTTCTGATTTGGCTGGGGAAGTGCAGTTTGCTGAGGTGGTTCCAGAACAAAAAACCGACCGTCAAGGCAACACCACCACAACCGCCGCACGGGGTGGTTTGATTTGGGTGCTGTCTGGGGAAGTTTATAACTTACCTCCTGGTGCAGAATTGGTGGTGAAAAATGGTGACCACATTGCTGAACATGGGGTTTTGGCAGAAACCAAGTTAACTACAGTTCATGGTGGTGTGGTGCGCTTACCAGAGGCTACCCCAGGTAAGAGTACGAGAGAAATTGAAATTATCACCGCTTCTGTGGTCTTAGACCAAGCTACGGTGACTGTGGAAAGTTCTCAAGGTCGGAACCACTATTTAATTACCACTGGCAATAATCAGGTATTTAACCTGCGGGCTACCCCAGGCACAAAGGTGCAGAATGGTCAAGTGGTGGCTGAGTTGATTGATGAACGCTATCGCACTAATACAGGCGGATTCCTGAAGTTTGGCGGTGTGGAAGTTCAGAAAAAGGGCAAAGCCAAGTTGGGCTATGAGGTAGTTCAAGGTGGTAGCTTGCTGTGGATTCCCGAAGAAACCCACGAGGTGAATAAGGATATTTCTTTGCTGCTGGTGGAAGATGGGCAGTTTGTGGAAGCCGGCACTGAAGTGGTGAAGGATATGTTCTGCCAAAACAGTGGTGTAATTGAAGTTACCCAGAAAAATGACATTCTCCGGGAAGTGGTGATTAAGCCAGGGGAATTGTTAATGGTGGATGATCCGGAATCTGTGATGGGACGGGATAACACCTTTGTCCAACCAGGTGAGGAGTTCCAAGGCTCTGTGGTTACGGAGTTACGCTACATTCAGTATGTAGAGTCTCCAGAAGGTCCAGCATTATTGAGCCGTCCGGTGGTGGAATTTGCTGTCCCCAATAATCCAGATGTGCCATCGACCACTTCTATTAGTCAACAAACTGGACGTTCGATTCAAATGCGGGCGGTACAAAGACTGCCTTATAAGGATTCGGAACGGGTGAAGTCTGTGGATGGTGTGGAACTGTTACGGACGCAGTTGGTGTTGGAAATTGAACAAGATGGAGAACAGGATCATACTGCTTCACCTTTGGCGGCTGATATTGAATTAATTGAAGATAGCGAAAATCCCGAAGTTCAACGCTTACAGTTGGTGATTTTGGAATCTTTGGTAATTCGCCGAGATATCACTGCTGATGCTACCCAAGGCAGTACCCAAACCAGTTTGGAAGTCACCGATGGTGATAGCATTGCCCCTGGGGCTGTGGTCGCTAGGACTCAAATCTTGGGTAAGGAAGGGGGTATTGTTAGGGGTGTCCGCACGGATACCGAGGCGGTGCGTCGTTGTTTGGTGTTGCGCGACAGCGACAAAATTACCATGACTACTAGCGTTAAACCGACGGTGAACAAGGGTGATTTGTTGGTTGAAGGTGCAGAAATTGCTCCGGGAATCTTTGCTGAGGATTCGGGTCAGGTGTTAGAGGTGGTAAATAACACGGCTGGATCTGCGGCGGGAGCAGGAGCTTTAGCAGCTCAACAATATACCATTAGTATCCGTGTGGGTCGTCCCTACCGAGTTAGTCCAGGAGCGGTGTTACAAATCGAAAATGGAGATTTGGTACAACGGGGCGATAACTTGGTGCTGTTGGTGTTTGAACGGGCGAAAACCGGAGACATTATTCAAGGTTTGCCTCGGATTGAGGAGTTGCTAGAAGCCCGGAAACCGAAGGAAGCTTGTATTTTAGCCCGACGCTCTGGAGAGTTGAAGGTAGTTTATGGTGATGGGGATGAAGCGATCGCTGCTAAGGTGATAGAACCTAATGGTGTGGTCACGGATTATCCTTTAGGCCCTGGACAGAATTTAATGATGCCAGATGGCTCGATGATTTCAGCCGGGGAACCGTTGAGTGATGGACCCTCGAATCCCCATGAGATTTTGGAGGTGTTCTTTAGTCTGGGTTCTGAGGATGGGGTTTATGCTTGTGCCAGCCATGCTTTGCAGAAGGTACAGACCTTTTTGGTGAATGAAGTGCAGATGGTGTATCAGTCTCAGGGGATTGATATTTCTGACAAGCACATTGAGGTGATTGTCCGCCAGATGACCAATAAGGTGAGAATTGATGATGGTGGGGATACTACCATGTTGCCTGGGGAGTTGGTGGAACTGCGCCAAGTGGAACAGGTAAATGAAGCGATGGCGATTACCGGTGGAGCGAGGGCGCAATATACCCCGGTGCTGTTGGGGATTACGAAGGCATCTTTGAATACTGACAGCTTCATTTCAGCAGCATCGTTCCAAGAAACCACACGGGTATTAACTGAAGCAGCCATTGAGGGTAAATCTGACTGGCTGCGGGGGTTAAAGGAAAACGTAATTATCGGGCGCTTGATTCCGGCTGGTACTGGTTACAACACCTATGAGGAACCAGGGGCGATTGATGAATATGCGGCGTTGGAAAGCAATGCTGTATTAGATGAAGTTGATGACCCCTTGGATATGGTGTTAGATGACCGCACCGCCCGCACCTACAATTTAGACTCTCCTGGGTTGGCAGAAACCGGATTTGGCAAACGTCGCACCGAAAGAAGCATCTTGGATGAAGACGACGAATTAATTGCTGATGAAGTGAGCGACCTCATAGAGGATGAGGATGAGGATGAATATGAAGAAGTAGATGATGATGATGATGATGATGATTACGACAGCTAGTACCACAAGGCGGAAATGATTAGTTTATTTACGCCTTGCTGGACTACGCTAGTGTAGCCATCAGGTTACAGCCAAAAGTTAGCACTTTATAAATCAAGGGCAAAAGAATAACTTCTTTTGCCTTTTTACTTTTACTTGCTGCTCAACTTATACTAATTTTGTGTGAAGATGCGCTGAAATACAGCTAGGACTTACGCAAGAACTCTCTGAAACCCTCTTACCTTGGCGTTCTTTGCGTCTAAAGCCCTTCGGGCATACGCTGCGCGAAGGCGGTTCGTTTTTTCATAATTTTGCGTAATCGATTCATAAATAAATTGAACTTGCACATTTGAGATGCTCTCCTTTTATACTAGGACTTACGCATAAGTCAGGGAAAAACTAACCACACCAGGCGCAGATTACATAAAGGAATCAGGGTTTGAGAGATTTTTGCGTAAGTCCTATATACATCTTCTCCATCAACTATCTATACATAAAAATGGCTTTTAAAATTATCCAAAACTTTGATAGCAGTTTCACTCTCGAACCACAAGCACAAGAAATTTTGTTTAATCTTTTGCAAAAAGAATCCTTTTTACAACAAATTTGTCAACATTCACAATCTAGCAAAGTTGAATTTACCAAATTACTTTTTCAGCCAGTTCCTTATAGTTTGTCTACTCCTAAAGGAATGCCAGCAGAATTGGAACAATATCATAATTCTGACGAGTATGTGATTATTAACGTACCGCCAAATTTCATGTTCACCGCCAAGATTTTTCAACCCAGTCGCCTTTGTGCAATTTATCAAAAAATTGCTTGATTTATCCAAACACTTAGCAAGTTTTAGGTTTGATATATGACTACTGAAATGAATATTCCGGCTTTAGCTGATCTGGAATACTTTCCTTATATTGATGATAACGGTCAATTACCTGAAATTTTTACAGGTAAAATCGGAGTATACGCCATATTTAATTTGGACAAAGTGCTGCAATTTGTGGGATATTCACGGGATGTTTCCCTCAGTCTCAAGCAGCATCTAGTGCGTCAGCCTCAAGAATGTTATTGGGTGAAAGTTCAGACTATTACACGCCCTAACCGCACAGTTTTGGAAAATATTGAAAGTGCTTGGATTGCCGAAAATGGTAGTCTTCCTGTAGGAAATGCAGATAACAAGGAAAAGTGGACACACTCTATAGATGTTATCCCTTTAATGACTCCTGAAGAACAAGAGAAATATCACCATCCTGCTAATGATGAATTGGCGAAAGTAAAAATAATTAAAAATGTTGCCCGACGAGTTGAGGCGGAAATTTTACTGGTGTTGCAGGAACGAGGACTACAAGAACAATTTCGTTTTAATCCTAAGTTGAAGGAAGATGGATTGTTGGATTTAAAGTGAATTGAGGGGAGTTTAAACGCAAAGGGGCGCGGAGTTCAGCGCAGAGGTACGCAAAGGTGAGTCAGGAAAAATTGTAAGATATATAGCATAATTCTTGCACTTATCGGCGCTGATTTATGTATAAGCTGCTGAACAACCGCTATCAAGTGATTCGGACTTTAGGAAGTGGAGGGTTTGGGGAAACTTTTCTGGCGGAAGATACCCAAATGCCTTCTAGTCGTCGCTGTGTGATTAAACAGTTAAGACCAATTCAGAATAATCCCCAGATTTACCAGTTGGTGCAGGAACGGTTTCAACGAGAAGCGGCAATTTTAGAAGATTTGGGGGGATATACTGACCAAATACCCACGCTGTATGCTTATTTTCAGTCAGAAGGGCAATTTTATTTGGTTCAAGAATGGATTGAAGGTGATACGCTGACGGCAAAACTGCAAAAGCAGGGGTTGTTTAGTGAAAGTGCGGTGCGGGAAATTTTGCTGGATTTGTTACCAGTGTTGGAGTATGTCCACTCAAAGCGCATTATTCACCGGGATATTAAGCCGGATAATATTATGCTGCGTCATCGTGATGGTAAATCGGTGTTAATTGATTTCGGTGCGGTGCGGGAGTCAATGGGAACGGTGATGAATTCCCAAGGTAATCCTACCAGTTCCATTGTGATTGGTACGCCGGGATATATGCCCAGTGAGCAAGCCGCAGGTAGACCAGTTTATTCTAGTGATTTATATAGTTTAGGACTTACAGCAATTTATTTACTGACGGGGAAACAGCCACAACAGTTAGAGTCAGATTCTCAGACGGGTGAAATTGTTTGGCGACAGTATGCTATCCAGGTTAGTCCTACATTAGCAGAGGTATTAGACCGAGCGATCGCCTATCATCCCCGCGAGCGCTTCTCTACTGCCAGAGAAATGCTGTCAGCTTTGCAATTAGGTTCGGCTAGTTTCCCTCCTACAGTAGCTTATCAACATCCATTAGTAGCAACTTCACCGCCTCCAGTCCCATCTGAAAACACAGTTGCGGTTAGTCCAGGATCTACTATTTCCCAACCTCCTGCGCCAGCTAGTGGACAAAAGGGAATTTTTCTCGGCAGTTTAATTGTCGGTGGTTTAATAGGTGCTTCTATTATTATTGGTTTTGCCCTCAATAGAACTCCGCAACCAGTTACCCAATTAACTGACTCATTTAAAGAACCTGCGCCAAACCGAAATGAAGTGCGGCCGATTACAGAACCTACGCCAAATCCTATTACACCACAAGAAGTTACACCACCTGTAACTTCTCCAACTGCCAGAGTTACAGAACCAGCACCGAATCCCACTGCGCCACAGGAAGTTACACAACCCCCATATTCTCCACCTGCTGCGGTTATACAGCCAGAAATTAATCGACCATCTCCAGCCGAAGCTGTTCAAAATTACTACCTAAATATTAATCAGGGTCAATATGAAAATGCGTGGAATCAACTAGCCCCCAGTCTCCAAAATAATCAACGTCTCCATCCAGATGGTTATCTTTCTTACATTGACTGGTGGGGAGGAAAGGTTGAAAGCGTTAATGTTGAACAAGTTAGTGTATTAGCAGCCACTACAGAAACAGCCACGGTGAATGCTAAGTTTAAATACTTGATGAAAAATGGGAGGCAAGTTCCGGGTTCTGTAAGTTTTTCCCTGTTATGGGATGCTGAAAGGAGTAAATGGGTTGTTAGTCAAGTCAAATAGTGATTTCAGACTCAAACACCTTGATTTAGCTCCAGCTAATTATTTTAATCTCCAGCATACTGGGATATAACCTGTCTAAAACTCGTCTGTTGTATTTGATGTACATTTGGAAAGGGCGATCGCTTGTAAATTTCCACGACAATAACGCTGCTGAACAATCGCTATCAAGTAATTAAAGTCCTCGGTGCAGGTGGATTTGGGGAAACTTTTCTGGCAGAAGACACCCATATACCTTCGCGTCGGCGCTGTGTGATCAAGCAACTTAGACCGATAGCTAATGACCCAAAAACCTATCATCAAATTCAACAACGCTTTGAAAGAGAAGCTGCGACTTTGGAGTATTTGGGTGACAGTAGTGACCAAATTCCCAAGTTATATGCTTACTTTTCGGAGAATGATCTGTTTTTCTTGGTTCAAGAATGGATTGAAGGGCCAACCTTGACAAATATTGTCGAAGCTAAAGGTTGTGAGAATGAAACCACTGTTAAGAAAATTCTTTTAAGTCTGTTATCAGTTTTAGATTATGTCCATAGTAAAGGCATTATTCACCGGGACATTAAACCAGATAACATTATTTTGCGCGAGACAGATAACAAGCCATTTTTAATTGATTTTGGTGCGGTCAAGGAAACTATACGTTCAGTGGTTAGTCCCTCCAATCATCCTACGCGATCGCTTGTGATTGGTACACCTGGGTATATGCCCACTGAGCAAGCCATCGGCAGACCAGTTTACGCCACCGATATCTATAGTTTAGGCTTGACGGCGATTTATTTGTTAACGGGTAAACACCCACCAGAACTACAGACACACCTGCAAACTGGGGAAATTATCTGGCAAGAATTCGTCCCGGATATCTCGCCACATCTAGCAAAGGTAATTAATCAGGCAATTCAGCCTCATGTGAGCGATCGCTATAGTACTGCCAGTAAAATGCTATATGCTTTAAAATCCGCCACTGATATATCCCCATCATCCCCACGCTCTGATCACACTACCGCCACAGTTAGCCTGAGTCCTGCCTATGTAGCATCAACTCAGAAAACCCAGGCCATATCTTCCGCACCCACTGTACCCAGCCGGAAATCACAAAAACCCACTTTAATTATCGGCAGTTTAGTTTTGGGTGGTTTAATTGGTGGAATAGCAATTGCTAGCGTCACTCGTCAGCCACAGTCTCAAGAATCTATCACTAGATCAACGACACAGGCACCATTTGCCAACTCAAACACTAATATAGATTCCCCTACGGCACAAAAATCTTCACCTTCAGAACCTGCCGAGCCGCCAGAGGTCATACAATCTAATCAAGATAGAGTAGTACCTGTAAGACCCCAGCCACCTGTAAATCCCACATTTGCACCCGAACCGGATCTTTACACCTCATCACCCCAGCCAGAAGATACCGTTATCCCTGAACCCCCACCGCAGCTAGAAACACCTGAATATTCTACAGTTCCAGAAATTTCTGAACCCCCACAGCAGCCAGAAATTTCTCAACCACCACAGTCAGAAACACCTCAACCACCACTAGAAACACCTCAACCACCAGCACAGCCAAAGCCAGAAGCTGCTCCCAGTAACACCAAAACTTCTAATGTGCCAGCATTTCCTACAGGAGTTTCTCAAGAAGCAGTCAAAGCAGCACTAGGTAATCCCAGTAGAACTTCCAGAGGGTTATGGAATACTCGTGCTTTTCTGTATAATTTAGAAGGTAATATTGACCTTGGTTACTTATTTGACCAAAAAACCGGAGTCCTGCGCCAAACGGAAGTCTCTTTTCCCCAATCTGTCCAGCTAGAAGTCAAGCAAAGAACATTACAGGGAATGCTTGGTGGTAAAGCTAATAATGATATTAAGCAAGGACTCCAAAGAGTACGCGATCGCCAAACTAATAGACACTCATTTAACGTGGGTGGATTAAAAGGTGTAATTGAACGCAATCAGCAGGATCGGATTTACATAGGTGTCTGGGACGCTGATTTGCATTAAAAAAAAGCCTGCTTAAGCAGGCTTTTTCTGAAAGTCCCTAAACTTTAAGAAGATGCAGGTGGAAGGTGGCAGGAAACACAGGTTTGAATATCCATCTGAATCATCCCCCCTGCTCCCTGCTCCCTTGCCTCTTTCTCAAAGATTGGGGGCGCTATCTATAATTACT
>PWQB01000528.1 GCA_003556955.1 Nostocaceae cyanobacterium CSSed10_463m | reverse complement strand
GGTAACAATAACAATCCGTCAAAAGACTATCGCCCGTATAAAATCTACCTTGTCTACTTTCCCTCCTTGTCTTCCAAGTCTTGCCTTCACAGATAACATTAAAAACCTACCCTTGTGAGCAACCCCCTCCCCGCAAGCGAGGAGGGGGCTATGATGTACCTTATATTATTAGTAAAGGCGATAAATACTAGATTACCTTTCTTTTTCTTCCTACCTTTGCGCCTAACGTACTTCGTACTTCGCTTCGCCGATGCGCCTTTGCGCGAACCTAAATCATCACGCTTCTGCCTCAGACAAGGCAGAATAAAGATAGTAAGAGTGCCAAACCTCCATGAGTTATTGTCTAAATCCCCAATGTCCCCAACCAGAAAATTCTGGTGATGTCAAGTTTTGTCTGAGTTGTGGTTCCAAGTTACTGCTGAAAGACCGCTACCGCGCCATTAAACCTATCGGACAAGGTGGTTTTGGTAAAACCTTCTTGGCTGTGGATGAGGATAAACCTTCTAAACCACCCTGCGTAATTAAGCAATTTTACCCCCAAGCCCAAGGTACTAACACTGTACAGAAGGCTGTAGAGTTATTTAATCAAGAAGCTGTGCAGTTAGATGATTTGGGACAACATCCCCAAATTCCTGCACTTCAGGCATATTTTACCCAAGATGACAGACAGTATTTGGTACAAACATTTATCGATGGGCAAAATTTAGCTGAGGAATTGCAGCAAAATGGGGCTTTTAGTGAAGCGCAGATATGGCAATTACTGCATGATTTATTGCCAGTTTTACAATTTTGCCATGCTAGAGGTGTGATTCACCGCGATATTAAGCCGGAAAATATTTTGCGAGACAGCAATGCTAAATTAGTCTTGGTGGATTTTGGGGCTTCTAAATCTGCTACTGGTACGGCTTTAAATCAAACAGGTACGAGTATTGGTACTCCTGAATATGTCGCCCCGGAACAAATGAGAGGAAGGGCGCTTTTTGCCAGTGATATCTACAGTTTAGGGGCTACTTGTGTTCATCTTTTAACTGCGCGATCGCCTTTCGATTCTTATGATATTAATCATGATACTTGGATTTGGCAAAAATTCCTCAAAAATCCTCTGAGTCCTCAATTAAATCGCATCCTGGAAAAGATGCTGGTAAGTATCCCCATGCGGCGTTATCAAACAGCAGATGAAGTCCTCAAAGACTTAAATCAATCGCCAGCAGTCGCTACTCCAGCACCAACAGCACCACCGAAATCAACACCCGCTTCTGTGAGTAAATCTTCTAGCCAAATTGAGTTGGAACTGGAAGAATTAAAAACTCAATTTTTGCCTGGTGGTAAACCTAAACCCAATCCAGCACAACCACCAAAACCAATTTCTCCGCCTGCTAATAACAGTGTCATAGATAAAGATTTAGAAGAGTTAAAAGCTCAATTTCTGGGGAATAATAATTTACCAAATCAATAGAAATTAACTAATTATTTTTTATCTCATACCAATGTTATGTGATGCTGCAAAAAATACTAAAACTCCTTAATTAATCCCTCTTTATCTGTGTTAAGCTGCGTTCATCTGCGTTCATCTGCGTTCAATTATTCTTGATATTTTATTCCATATATAGACGTTCCGGCGGAACGTCTCTACTACATATTAATTTAGTATCACTGCTGCAAGAATTTGGTAAAATTAGAGAAGGTCTTTTCAGCGTCTATTGCAATTGTAAATTTTAATGGCTTCAGAGCGACTAATCTGGGAAAATTAAGTCTGTCTATCTGCTAGGTAATTTGCCATCAGTATAATGATACAAAGTCAGTCGGAAGTTAAGCGTGTAGAAGAACTGCGCCAGTTGTTGCAACAAGCTAGCTATGCTTATTATGTCTTAGATGCTCCCATGATGGAGGATGCTGTCTATGACCAGCTTTATCGGGAATTACAAGAATTAGAAATTAAATATCCACAATTCATTACACCGGATAGTCCTACTCAGCGCGTGGGTGAGAAACCAGCTACACATTTTACTTCGGTACGCCATAATATTCCTCTCTACAGTCTGGAAAATGCTTTTAATATTGATGAATTGCACACATGGGATCAGCGTTGGCGACGACAAACACCGAAAATAGAAGCGGTGGAATATGTTTCGGAACTGAAAATTGATGGTTCGGCTTTGGCTTTGACTTATGAAAATGGCGTTCTGGTTAGAGGTGTAACTAGGGGTGATGGGGTAGTTGGTGAAGATATTACCCAAAATGTGCGGACAATTCGTTCAATTCCTTTGCGTTTAAATTTTGCGGGTGCAAAAACCTTAGAAAAAATAGAAGTTCGCGGTGAGGTGTTTTTACCGTTGGAAGTGTTTAAACAAATTAACGCCGAACGACAAAAAGCCGGAGAAAATATATTTGCTAATCCCCGCAATGCGGCAGCTGGTACACTCAGACAATTAGACCCCCGCATTGTCGCCCAACGGCGTTTGGATTTCTTTGCTTATACACTGCACATTTCTGGGATGGATGACGCGAGTATTAGCAATACTCAATGGGAAGCTTTGGAATTATTGACAAAAATGGGTTTTCCGGTTAATCCTAATCACAAACTCTGTGGTTCCATCGCCGAAGTCGCAGAATATTATCAATACTGGGATACAGAAAGGCTGAATTTACCCTATATGACTGATGGGGTAGTGGTGAAGTTAAATCCTTTCAAGTTACAAGAACAGCTTGGTTTTACTCAGAAGTTTCCCCGATGGGCGATCGCATTGAAGTACGCAGCTGAGGAAGCACCGACACGGGTAGAAAATATTTCTGTGAATGTGGGACGCACTGGGGCGTTAACTCCTTTGGCTGAGATGCGCCCTGTACAATTAGCAGGAACCACAGTTTCCCGTGCTACTTTACATAATAGCGATCGCATCCAGCAATTAGATATCCGCATTGGTGATACTGTGATTGTTCGCAAAGCTGGGGAAATTATCCCGGAAGTAGTGCGGGTATTAACAGAACTGCGTCCCGATGATACCGTACCTTTTGAAATGCCCACCCATTGTCCTGTCTGCGGTCAACCCGTGGTGCGAGAATCAGGTGAAGCGGTAACTCGCTGTGTAAATGCTTCCTGTCCGGCGATTCTCAAAGGCGAAATTGAACATTGGGTAAGTCGGGATGCTTTAGATATTAAAGGTATGGGCGAAAAGCTAGTACATCAACTGGTAGATAGACATTTGGTGTATTCTGTGGCTGATTTATATGACTTGACAACAGAGCGATTATGTGAATTAGAAAGAATGGGGCAGAAATCAGCCCAAAAATTAATTGATGCGATCGCGCAATCAAAAAACCAACCTTGGTCTAGGGTATTATATGGTTTAGGCATCCGTCACGTTGGTAGTGTCAATGCTCAATTATTAACTCAGAAATATCCCACAGTTGAAGAATTAGCCACAGCCAAGCAATCAGATATTGCCGGTATTTACGGTATCGGTGCAGAAATTGCCCAATCTGTATATCAGTGGTTCCGCATTCGTGCAAATCAAGTTTTAATTGAACGTCTCAAAGCAGAAGGATTACAATTAGCTGCTACTGAAGAAACCACCACATCTGCTGATGTTAATCAAAACTTAGCTGGTAAAACGTTTGTCATTACTGGTACTTTGCCCAGTTTATCACGAGATGAAGCTAAAGCCTTAATTCAAAAAGCCGGGGGTAAAGTAACTAATTCGGTGAGTAAAAAAACCGATTATTTGCTATTAGGTGAAGACGCTGGTTCTAAATTAGAGAAAGCGCAAACTTTAGGAATTACGCAATTGAGTGACTCACAGCTTTTAGAAATGTTGTCAAATTAACACCCTTGTAGAGACGCGATTTATCGCGTCTGGTTTATCTTTTATATCGCGTCTGGTTTATCTTGTGTAAGTAAG
>PWQB01000603.1 GCA_003556955.1 Nostocaceae cyanobacterium CSSed10_463m | reverse complement strand
GATCAACGACGATATAACTAAACCCGCCCTTACCACCCAGTCCCCAGAACAACCATATAACTAAACCCGCCCTTACCATTCAGTCCCCGATAAAACTTGGAGAATCACACTAAAACAGCCCAACTAAGGCTAGAACAAATTAACTTATCCGCCAAGCTGAAAACCCAGCTTCAGGGATACCCCATATTACAGGATATTTCCTTCGAGGTATTTCCAGGCGATCGCATTGCCATAGTCGGACCATCAGGTGCTGGTAAAACCTCATTACTGCGCCTAATTAACCGCCTCAGTCAACCCACTAGAGGCAAAATTTATCTAGAAAATCAGGAATATAGCCAAATCCCGACTCTACAGCTACGCCGGGAAATGACACTGGTATTACAAGAATCCAAACTGTTAGGAATGACAGTCCAGCAGGCTTTAGCTTATCCTTTAGTTTTGCGTGGTTTACCTCAACAGACAATTCAACAAAGAATTGCTAACTCGATAGAACAACTGCAAATTCCTAGTGAATGGTTGGGAAAAACCGAATTACAACTTTCTGTAGGACAACGACAATTAGTAGCGATCGCTCGTGCTGTCATTATCGAACCAAAAGTTTTATTATTAGATGAGCCAACATCTGCCTTAGATGCTGGAACATCTGCCAATGTCATGCAAGTTTTAACTCAGCTAAATCAAACCCATCAAATGACAATTTTGATGGTAAATAACCAGCTTGATTTAGCCCAGGTATTCTGCACCCGGTTATTATATTTACAGCAAGGTCAATTACTCACAAATCAAGCCGCCTCTGAAATTAATTGGATTAACTTACGAGAACGCTTAATACAAGCCCAAACCCAAGCCGCCGAGGAATGGATTTAGTTGGTGAACATTGCTGCTGTTAAGTTCTTTGAGTAACAGTAGGACGTTGATGACTGAACCTTTCTTTGGTTAACTTAGCTGGTGACTGCGGAACAGTGGGTTTCAAACTTTCCATGTTAAATCTATATCCCACATTCCTGATAGTTTGAATCAAACTCGGTTGACGGGGATCAAGTTCCACTTTTTTTCGTAACGATAAAACATGAGTATCGATGGTACGGGGATTATCAATTGCATCAGGCCAAGCACGACGCAATAATTCCGACCGACTCAGTGCTGCTCCTCCAGCTTGTGCTAAAACGTATAGTAAACTGAACTCTTGCGGTGTTAAATCAATGAACTCGCCTTGAAAACGAACTCGGCGCTGTACTAAATCAATTTGTAAACTGCCATAATCCAAATAAGCTGGTGCAGTAGGCGTGCGTCTGCGGCGAATGAGTGCTTCCACTCTAGCCAGAAACTCTTGCATTCCGAAAGGTTTGCTTAAATAGTCATCAGCCCCCGCCTTTAAACCTGCGACAATATCAGCTTCATTATTACGAGCTGATAGCATCAAAATTAAAGGCTGTTCCTGACGATGCAGCCAACGGCAAAACTCAATCCCATCAGCATCAGGCAAATCAGCATCAAGAATTACCAGTGTTGGTTGTTGACTTAAAAACACTTCCCGTGCTTGATAAATGCTGGCGGCTTGATGCACACGGTATTCCAACTGCTGCAAGTGCCATCCCAGCAACGACCTTAGATGGGGATTTCCCTCAACGATTTCAATACAAACCGAACCCACAGTGGCAAAACCCCTTAGCGTCGATGAATTTTAAAGTAACAAGCCCATGCTCAAGGTTTTGTAGTCTTTGTTACTTCCATTGCTATTAGCTAAAAATTTTTTTATCTTTAAAGCAACAGAATGCTTCACTGATACCTTGCCCAAAGCTAAGTTAGTAGTATTCTTTAATTTATTCTTAAATTTTTTTAGAGTTGTGTAAAGGTCTTTTGAGTTAAACATCCGCCCTAATTCCCCATCAATTCGGGCAGTTTACACCAACCATCATAGAAATATTTTGCCAAACCATCATATTCCAAATTTTATAGAATAGGATAGAATCACATTGTACTTGCACGAGGATCTAGCCTACGACATACTTTTTCCCTTGAGTTGAAGCGAAGAAGGTGAAAGTAACACTTCACATTTGAGCGTGAATCATTTACAATTCTCATTCTAAAGAGACTAATATAGCAGTTATGCTCCAAGACACACAAACCATCCGCTATTACCAACGAATCACTGATGCCTTCATCGAGTTATGGAATCGCGGTTATCGGACGGACGATATGCGGATGTATTTGGATGGGTATTTAGCCGCACTGCGACAAAGCAACGCTATTGAACCTATGCTGATTCATCGCTTAGAAGAGGAAGCCAGTCGCTACCTGTATGATTCATCAAACTTTGTGATGACTCAACCACAGGCGCAACTTGATTACTATTAATGCCTTTTAATTGGTCATTTATTTACGTAACCATTAGACCAACGCTGATGATTATAGCATATCATTTGCCCAGGTCAAGGGTCTAGTGGTGTGAAATTTTGGAGATATTTTATATACAAAGTATCCCCTCGCCCTTGTTTTGGTTTTGCCACTGGGGATGAGGGGATTTTTTAGCGATGAATCAACAGCAAGTATTAGGAGGCTAGTGCTACTTCAACTAATTGCTGCAATTCACCTTTTTGGTAAAGTTCAATCAGGATATCTGAACCACCCACGAATTCACCGTCAACATAGACTTGGGGAATTGTCGGCCAGTTGGAATATTCTTTAATGCCCTGACGAATTTCAGGATCGGAGAGAACGTCAACTGTTTCAAAAGGAACTGCTAAGGTGTTCAGAATCTGGACAACGTTGTTAGAAAAACCACACTGAGGCATCAGCTTGTTTCCCTTCATGAACACCATGATTTTGTTTTGTTGTACCAAATTATCAATTTTTTCTTTAGTTTCTGGAGTCATGGACTTTTTTTTCCTATGTTGCTAATAGCCAAGATATCAATAGTCAGTTTTTCAGTTGAACCTGAAACTGGTTGATTTTAAGAAGCTGCTGTTGCTTGCCAAGCTTCGGGTGTATAGGTTTTGACAGCTAAGGCATGAATCGCTTCAGTTGACATAGCTTGCCGCAAAGCACCATAAACTAACTGGTGTTGTTGTACCAGTCCCTTCTCGGCAAACTGCGATGAAACCACGGTCACTTGATAGTGGTCTCCACCACCAGTCAAGTCTTGCACCTGAATTTGGGCATCGGGGAGTTCCGCCTTAATCATTGCCTCAACCTGCTGTGGATTAATCATAAAAACCTTGCGCGTAATGTAGAAACCCACGGCTTTAAGCGGTGGGAGGAAACACAACTCGGCACTTTTAAATGCCGTTCCCCTTTCGGGGTTGGGCAAGTAGAGGAGTAATGCTTGCCCACTTCCCTATATGCCGGGAATCGCCTCGCTACTCCGGTAATGTTAGCCTTGACAATGTTAACGGTCGGTAACTATCTAGAAGACACTGGCTTAACCCATAAACCTGTTTAATCCCCCAGTTCTATTGCCTGGAACTGGCTACGCATCCCAGGGTAGGTCTTTAACTCTTGCCGTTAACGTAGTACGCAAGGTACTTAGTCTGGTAAGCTAGGGCTTCAACATTTGCTAAAGCCCACGGCTTTAATCCGTGGGTTGCTTACCGCAATTCCTGAAAAAAGTTACTTTTCTATTATTAGCAGATAAGCCCATACAAAGTGTACCGTTTCCCGCCCTTGCTAACTTCAGGTTTTGGAAAGGCTGACGGTAAACGCGCCTTTGAGGATTTTTTTTAAGCAGATAGCTGGTTGAAATTAACCCAGGACTTACGCAAAATCATGAAAAAACGTATAGCCGTTCATAATTTACTAACGTTTGCTAACAAACTGAAATCTTCTTGCTTCATCCTGGCAGTGTCGGCACTCACCAGTCCACAAGCTGACACGGCGTGACTCGCCGCGTTTTTGAGATTAAT
>PWQB01000730.1 GCA_003556955.1 Nostocaceae cyanobacterium CSSed10_463m | reverse complement strand
CACTTGTCCGATGCGTCCAATCATCGAGGTAGTACCGCCACCCGTGGTAAAGTCGTCAGATAAATTAACGTGAACCTCATCATTTTCCATCTTCAGCCCCAGCAACTTAGTTCCTTGGGGTATGGTTGTAGAATCTGTCCCTTCTGTTGGTCCTTCTAATAAAGCTTGAAAAGCACTTTCTAAAACTTGATTGGGTTGTGTAGCGGCTATTTGAACGGGCTGGGGAACCAAATCAACACTTTGTCCTCTGGGTTTTAACCAATAAACATTAGGTGTTTGCTCCTGTGCTGGTGGCTGGGTGATTACTGGCGTTTGAGGTTGTGTGATATTTTGAGATGGATCTGTTGGTGTAGGAGACTGGTTAGCAGTCAGCCAAGCTACACCACCACCCACCGCTACAACTGCTGCTGAAACTGCTGCAATTACACCTGAAGAAATACGCTTAGATCCTTGTTGGTCGTTCATATTTATTTAAAACCTTCTTGACTGAGGACTGATATAGTGTGGTTCAGAGGAGCAGCCTGCTTAAAGACGATATCGATGCGTGGGGAGTTGCTTAAAATCTCAAGATGCCTTTATATAGCAAAGTGCTGAGTGCTGAGTAGAAACCAATTTATTTCAAGGCTTTCAGCAATCAACAATGTCCTAACCTCCTTGGCGGTTGCTATATATGAGAATTCTGCTGACTTGATATTTTGCCTGTTTCAATACCAATTGGGAATTTAAAATTAGGAATCCTTTTGGTTAGGCTATTTCAGCAACTTGTCATCCTGCACCCATAGTAACTTTATTTATCTTTAATTTTAGGTTGACAGTTCTCGTCCGTCACCTGAACCTTAATGTAAATATAATCGTTTCTGGAAATACGGATACTCACAGGGACTATATGCAAATATTTTAGCCCCCATATCCTCTCTATTGGTACAATTCAATATCCATAAGGTTGAAGTATCTAAACTTCTGTGTACTTTTGCTGGCTGATGTAATCTACTCCTTTAATATATTAATCAAATTCTCAATAGCAGTTTCCTGAAATTTGCCGGAAACTATTTACATAATTTTATACTTAAATATTTTTAACTTCCAGGTTTAAGTTATCAAGTCTAGATATTCAAATAATTTCAAATTCTGTGCTGTGTTTCTTTAGCTCAAACTAACCTACCCTTTAACACATTATATTATATTAATAATCAATCCCTCATTTGTGGTTGCTATGATTGTCACTGCTTCGACCCACAAGATTACCTGGGAACTTTTACCCGAAGATTTCATTTTAGATGATGAACCTGTGGATAATGTCAATCAACCATCCTTAGCGGCTGCACTAACTGAAAGCCTACAACTAGCCGATAAACTCCCAGAGAATGCCCTCGCTACAACCAATTATGGCATCTGTGCCACAGTGAATGACAAAATTGTGGTGAAAGCACCTGATTGGGCTTACGTGCCACGAATTGCCGTACCTAGAGAGCAAGTAAAACGTAGCTATACCCCTCATAAACAGGGGGAAATTCCCGTAGTGGTGATGGAATTTCTCTCAGATACTGATGGTAGTGAATATTCTAATAAACTGACTTATCCTCCTGGAAAATGGTTTTTTTACGAACAAGTTTTGCAAGTTCCCAATTACCTAATTGTTGAACCTGACGACGGTGTTTTAGAAGTGCATCGTTTACATGAGTCTGGAAAATATGAATTACGTTCTTCTGATGAAAATAACCGTTATTGGTTGGAGGAAATGGAATTATTTATTGGTGTGTGGCGAGGAAAACGAGAAAATCGTGAAGGTTACTGGTTGAGGTGGTGGGATAAACAGGGGAATTTATTATTGTGGGGGTTTGAGTTGGTGGAACAAGAAAGGCGAGAAAAGGAAGCGGCTTTACAACGTTTACAAGAGTTGGAAAAACGATTACGGGATGCTGGAATTGAAAATTAAATATTATGATAAGCTTCTTTAGCTTTTTTCTCAGCTTCTAAACGATGGATTTCTGGGACTTCGGGTAAGGTAAGAGTAAACTTGATTTCTGTGATAGCCATTTTTTTAGTATTTTTAGCGATCGCCTAATACCATTTTACTCCCACAAAGCTGACAAAATATAGTGTATGGTAAATTTTGGTTTATGGAAAAATGGAAAAACAAACCGCCAAGTCGCCTTCGCGTAGCGTCTCCCCTTGGGAGAAGGTCGCCAAGGAAAGAGGGTTTAATAGGCTTTTTACGTCAGTTTTATCTATTTTTACCAAATTGGGAAGTAATTAAGCCTAAGTAATTTTAGTGTAAAACTTTAACTTACGGCAAAATCTGTATATTTTCTTCTTGTTGGTGAGTGAAAGGCTAAAACAATATCTTGTTTGGGTACACCTAAATCTAATAAATCTTGAGCAATTCTCCTCTCAGTTCCATTATGTTGTATCCGAATTTTCCCGTCTTTAATATCAATATGTAACATCATCCCATGAATGCGTAAATATCAAGGGGAACCGCTAAATATAAAACTCTCTCTGGTTCCTATCGCCTTATCAATGGCAGGCAAGATGCCTGCCCCACAAGAGATGTCTGTTATGCTTCTAGTGCTGTTTTAATCCACTGTTGGAGTGTGTTGACTACTTCCTCAATGGCTATTTCTTGAGTTTCACGGGTGGCGCGTTTTACTATTTCTACTTTACCGTTGTTAATAGCTCGACCTGTAACTATTCTGTAAGGTATACCAATTAAATCGGCATCTTTGAATTTTACTCCGGCGCGTTCGTCTCGGTCATCAAGTAATGTTTCTACACCTGCTTTGTTCAGTTCAGTGTAAAGTTTTTGGGCGATTTCGATTTGTTGAGCATCTTTAATATTGGGAATTGTGACGATCGCGTGATAAGGTGCGATCGCTACTGGCCAAATAATCCCATCTTTATCATAAGATTGCTCTACAGCCGATTGTGCCAACCTGGAAACACCCACCCCATAGCAACCCATGAATAGCGGATTTTCTTCGCCTTGTTCGTTTGTATACGTTGCGCTCATGGCTTGGGAGTATTTTGTACCCAATTGGAAAATATGCCCTACTTCAATTCCTCTGGCTGTTTGTAAGGTTTGTTCAGGGTCATGAACCGCGCGATCGCCTGGTCTAGCTTTGCGTATATCTACTATTGTTTCAGGTAGTTTAAATTGTTCTCCCCAATTAGCACCAACTACGTGATAACCAGTTTCATTTGCACCTGTGACAAAGTTTTTTAACTCAACGGCTGTTTTATCGACTAACCGCAGAAACTGGGAATGCAACTGTTTATTAGCAGTAATATATTCATCTGCAATATCAGGCGCAATATAACCTAAAGGTAAAGATTTAGCTGCCCATGTTTGCTGCATTTCGGCATTGGGTACATCTAAGGCAATAATAGCTTTAGCACCATAATTAGCAGCCAATTTTGTCAGTTCATTCTGTAACTTGACTTCATTAACTTCTTGATCACCCCGAATATTCACCAATACCAAAACCGTCATGCCATTATCATAAACTGTTTGGTAAAGGACATTTTTAACAATTTGCGTAGGAGAACATTTGAGAAAATTACAAACTTTTTCTATGGTTTCTGTTCCTGGTGTTTCCCGTTTTTCATAACTTGTAAACGGTGAAGTTTCCGCATCACTTGCTAAAGAAACAGCTTTTTCTACGTTAGCCGCATATTTACCATCTTCAGTGTAGAGAACTTCATCCTCTCCCGCATCCGCCAACACCATAAATTCTGTCGAACCAGAACCGCCAATAGCGCCAGAATCAGCTTCTACAGCCCGGAATGCTAAACCAGAACGGCGTAACATATTGCTGTAGGCTTGATACATATCTTGGTAGGTTTCTTTAAGGCTAACTTCATCGACGTGGAAAGAATAGCCGTCTTTCATGATAAATTCTCTTCCCCGCAT
>PWQB01000567.1 GCA_003556955.1 Nostocaceae cyanobacterium CSSed10_463m | reverse complement strand
TACGTCATTACCGTATAGAGACGCGACTTGATGAACAGCAACTTGCTTCCCTCGGCGCACAGAATGCACCAGAGTATGGTTATCTGTGGGCATTATTAGAACGGAATATCATTAACCCGAAGGTAGGTCATAGTATTATTCACAGCTTAGTGAACGAGACACTTTTTGACCTGCTGAGTTTACACCAGGGTAGTTTCATTTTTCGTCAGGGTACAACGCTGACACCGCAATTAACCAGCTTAGAAATTGCCCCCTTAATATACAAAGTTACACAGCAAATACAAGCATGGAAACAGCTTTATCCACATATTCAGTCTTCTGAACAGTTACCCATCCTCTCGGATATGGTTCAACAACAATCTTCGCTACCAGATGCCACAATCAACAAGCTTAAGCATTGGGCAGATGGTAAAACAACCCTGCGTCAACTGGCGCGTCATCTCAACCGAGATATTTTGACAGTTGCCAAAGCCATATATCCATACGTGCAGCAAGGTTGGTTACAATTAGTATATTCGAGTACTAGTAATTCACCGACACCCACAGAAAAGTCAAAATTTAATGACAAAGAGCGTGTGCGAGTCGTATGTATTGACGATACCAAAACAATCTGTGAAACTGTAGAGTCTATCCTGAAACTACAGGGATATGAAGCGATCGCTTTGAGCAATCCCTTAGAGTCCATCAGTCTCATTTTTCAAATCCAGCCAGATTTAATCTTATGTGACATTGCTATGCCGGAATTGGATGGTTACGAAATTTGTTCCATGCTACGACACTCTACCGCATTTGAAAATACACCGATTATCATGCTAACTGGTAAAGATCAGTTTATAGATCGTGTCAGGGCAACAATGGTCGGAGCCACGGACTATTTAACTAAGCCCTTTGGAGATACTGAGTTACTGATGCTGGTAGAAAAATATGTAAACGTACAGTCTTATCAAGGGACTCTCACCAAATGTCACACTTACTAATTCCATAAAATCTTGGTCAAAAGATGTTATTAAAGACCCATCTGGATCAAGTACCAGGTTATTATCTAAATACATTAGTGAAACAATCAAATTAATTTATACACTAAATATTTTTGGGGGATCAGGGAATGTTCCAAACAGGAACGTCTACGTCAGGAGGTAGATAGGCATTTATGAGTACAGTACTGATTGTGGAAGACAGTCTTGCACAACGGGAGATGATTACAGACCTCCTCAAAGCAAGCGGTTTAATAGTTACCCATGCCAATGACGGAGTAGAAGCATTGGAGGCAATTAAAACTGCCCCTCCCGATTTAGTGGTATTGGATATTGTTATGCCCAGAATGAATGGCTATGAACTATGTCGCAGGTTAAAATCTGACCCGAAAACCCAAAACGTCCCCGTAGTGATGTGTTCTTCTAAAGGTGAAGAATTTGACCGCTATTGGGGGATGAAGCAAGGTGCAGATGCGTACATAGCCAAACCGTTTCAACCAACTGAATTGGTGGGAACAGTCAAACAACTGCTACGAGGATGAAAAAGATATGGTCAGCAAACCAGACTTTTTAAGCGGTAGTGGTCAAGATCAGTTTCGGCCAGAGTTACAAGTAGAAAGCCCTGAAGGTGAATTACATTTGCGGTTTTATATTCCCTCAGAACAGGAGTTTGCACTACCAGCCACTGGAATTCGAGAGGTTATGGAACTCAGCCCAGACCGCATCACCCCTATTCCTAATGCTTCGCCTTTACTTTTGGGTACTCTAAATTTACGAGGTCGAGTGATTTGGGTGGCTGATTTGGGTCAATTATTGGGTGAAGCCATCGCCTTAAATACCGATAGAGCAGAAATCCCGGTGATTGCGATTGAAGAACAAGACACAATCGTGGGTTTGGCGGTAGATAAAATTGGTGGCATGGATTGGCTGGATATCCAGCATTTAATGCCCCCAACTAATTTACCGGATACGATGACTCCGTTTTTACGTGGAGAATGGCTAATAGATGTTAAAAATAAACAGTGCTTAAGATTGCTTGATCAAATGGCAATTTTGCGGAGTGCGAGGTGGGCAGGATAAAATTGGGAGGGAGCAAATGGCAGCTAGTTTAAACGATTATCTAGATTCATATAATCAGGCGTGTACAGCCTATGCACAACAAAAGTATGAAGTTGCCGCCACTTTAGTTGACGAAGCGGTGAAAAATTTACCAGAGGACCCTAACTGCCATTTGTTAAGGGGTCATATCTACTATATGTTGCAGCAGTATGATGTTGCCAAACAAGAGTACCAAAAAGTCTTACAATTGTCTGGTGATGAAGAAATTATTGGTTTTGCTAATGGTGGTTTAGAAAACATCAATCAAGCACAAGCAAAACTAGAACCAGAGAGTCAAACAGGCGAAAATTATCAGTCAGAGGCCAATATTTTCCCTCAAAGTTCTGATGTTCTGGCAGATGAACCAGAAAAAATAGAAAATTTGGCAGATTTTTCCAACTTAGATAACAACAGTTTGGAATTAAATTCCTGGGAAGAACTGCCGCCGTCTGTAGATGTAGACGAGCAATCCTCTAATCCATTTGAGATCCCCGCAGAGCCGATTTCATTAGATCCCATCCCAGATTTTACAGCACCCTTTAACGAAGATCCTTTTGCTGTGAATCAAAATCACAGCGAACAGGAATCTCATAACAACACCGAAGATGAGCCAGCTGAATTAGATTTACCCGTTTTCTGGCAAGAACAAATGGCAGCAGAAAGGGTGGATGAGCCAGAAAATGATAGTAATTTATCAGATGTGGCTACAGAGGAATCTCCAGAAATTCCACTCATTTATGATGAAAATGTAGATGATGCAGCTTTTGCAGAAATGGACTTTTCCCCGAAAAATATGGCAGAAAGTCCGTCTGAGGTTGCGGATCAAGAGCTAGAACTAGAGTCAAACATGGCAGATTATGACCTGCAAGCAACCTATAGCCAAGAAGAAGAGGTTGCGGATCAAGAGCTAGAACTAGAGTCAAACATGGCAGATTATGACCTGCAAGCAACCTATAGCCAGGAAGAAGAAACTGAAACCTTACTGATGGAGCAGGAAAATCTTCATCATGATTCTATAGAAGCCAATGATGCGAAGCATAATTATCAAGATGATTTGACTGATCCTGAGTCTAGTGATGGGTTAGAGAAAAGAGAATTTGAAGAACCATCATCAAGTTTAAATGGGAATTCTGCGCTCACAGACCAGCAAAGTTACCCTCAGACAACAGTAGATATAAATGACTTTAATAATGATTTTGATTTCGAGGCATTTCAATCTGCTTTTGGATCTGAAGAAGATACCAGCAGCCTGATAAATGGCGAAAATTCTCAGAGTAATATCGATTTTTTAGATGACTTTGATGAATTTGATGATTTAGCGAACATTCCCGAATTTGATATAGCAGAACCAGATTCTACCTTTGATGATGTGACTATGCTGTCGGGGGGATTAAATAGTAGTGGTAATAAACAAATTCAAGACACGAGTTATAAAGTTAAAGATCAATACAGCGATAGTGAACTGCCGCGATCGCATAGTGTGGAGACAGATACTAATCGGGATGATGAACTGTTTTCCATTACTGGCTCAGATAGTACAGTACAAAAAGCAGTACCAACGTTTACCGAAACAGAAGTCTCGCAACCAGTACCAAATGTCAGCGTCGAGCAAGGCTGGTTAGCACCTTTAGAAAATGCCTCCCTCAATCAGAAACCCTGGATCATAGCTGGCACAGTTGGTATTGTCTCAGCAGTAGTCGTCGCTACAGTTAGCTTTGCAACTACCAACTTTGCTCCACCAGAACAACGGGAATCAGTAAGGAATACAGGCTGGTTGATGGCACTGGCTGCGGCTGTGGCTGGTTCCGGGACAGCAGCCCTGATGGGCAATCTCACAC
>PWQB01000794.1 GCA_003556955.1 Nostocaceae cyanobacterium CSSed10_463m | reverse complement strand
CAGAAGCAGCTTTAGAAGTAGCCGAAGAAGGAAGCATGATGGCATTTTTAAACCTGCTGGGAATGCGTTTAGATTCCGAGTCAGCAGGGACTAATTTAAAAGTTGCTCCGAAACAAGTTCAGCCACCCACAATCAAAGATATTCAAGCAATCGCTCAACAGCGTCAAGCTACTTTAGTTAAATACGCAATTTTTCCCGATAACCAACTTTATGTTTGGGTAGTTCAACCCACCGGGAAAATTACATTTCGGCAAATTGATCCAAAATCAGAAAATACAATTTCTCCTATTAATTCTATAGCAGAAGTAATTGCTAATATTCCCGGTAGCTTGGGTTTATCAAGCCAAGAAACAGCAACTAAAACTGATGCTAAACCGTTACTACAACTAAATCAGCTATTAATCAAACCTATTGCCGATTTATTACCAAGTAATCCTCAAGAACAGGTAATTTTTATTCCCCAAGATGAATTATGGTTTATTCCTTTCGCAGCTTTGGTGGATATTTTTGGCGAACACTTGATTGAAAAACACACAATTTCCACAATCCCAGCCATTCACACGCTTCAGTTAACCAGAGAAGTCAGAAACAGAACTGGCGGACGTAATGTTGTGGTAGTGGGTAATCCTATCATGCCCAGAATTGCCAGATCAATTAATGAGACACCGCAACCATTACCACCATTAGTAAATGCAGAACAAGAAGCTTTAGAAGTTGCTGATTTCTTCAAAACTACAGCTTTAATTGGTAATCAAGCCACGAAACCGGAAATTGTGTCTTTGTTACCAGATGCTAAAACAATTCATCTAGCCACCTATGGGATTTTAGATGATATCAATAGACAAGGTATACCAGGGGCGATCGCACTAGCTAGCGCTGGTGATGCTAACGGACTCCTCACAGCCAGCGAAATTCTCAATTTATACACCCAACCTCAAGGAAAACGTTTACGGGCTAATTTAGCCTTTCTCAGTGCTGGTGAACCTGGCATTGGTAGCAGAGGTAATGGTGTCCTCGGTTTATCACTGGCGTTGATTCATGCTGGTGTTCCTAGTGTAATCATCTCCCAATGGGCAGCAGCCGATACCCCTACATCTGCTTTCACTACTGAATTTTATCGTCAGTTACAACAGAATTCCAATAAAGCTCAAGCCTTGCGTAATACGATGTTAACAACGATGAAGCAATACCCTAATCCCAGAGATTGGGCAGGATTTAGTTTAATTGGTGAAACTAGGTAAAAAATCCGGGTTAGCAATTTCTAACTCAATTAGGTATCCGTTAAGGTTGTTTATGAAATTTTATAACAATCTCTTTGTTAATTCACAGGTAATAATAAAATATACCAGAACTAACAGATGTTTTCAATACAGCAAAAATTTGCGTATTCTAAGTATTAGAGTATATTGAACACAACAGAATACATCAGATTGATGCTGTTGCGGTGTTTTAACTTGTACTTTTTATTGTTATTAAAAAATATTATGCAGCCAGCAATTTCTCTGATCATTACTGTTTACAATCGAGAACGTTACCTCAGCGCTGCTATTGATAGCATACTAGCTCAAACAAGAGGTGATTTTGAACTATTGATTTGGGATGATGGTTCTACAGATAGTTCGTTAGAAATTGCCCATAAGTATGCCCAGAAGGATCACCGAGTAAGAGTAGTAGCAGCAGAACATTCAGGAAGAGGATTGGCTTTAAAACAAGCGATCGCTCAAACTAACGCCCCTTATCTGGGTTTGGTAGATAGTGATGATTTGCTACATCCCGAAGCACTAGCAAAAACCGCAGCAGTATTGGATACTAAACCAAATATCGGCTGGGTTTACACTGACTATCTCGATATTGATCAACACAACACAGTTCTCAGCTACGGTTATCGCTGTCTTGTTCCCTATAGCAAGGAAGAACTGTTAAATAAATTTATGACATTTCACTTTCGGTTGATTCGCCGAGAGGTTTTTAACTTAGCAGGTGGAATTGATGAATCCCTGGAATTAGCAGAAGATTATGATTTATGTTTGCGACTTTCCGAAGTTGCCCAAGTACAGCATATTTATCAACCACTTTACTACTACCGCACCCATGCAGAAAGCATATCTTGGCAACAACGACAAGAACAAATTAGGCGATCGCATCAAGCCGTTTTCAAAGCTAAACAACGTCGCCAGTCTCTGCAAAGAATTGGGAACTTAACCAAGAAGACAAATTCGCGTGTAACTCAACTAGCTAAACGTTTGATTCCCAAAATCAAAATTTTTGCTGTTAGTAATTTATCCTTACTAATTGGTTTATTTCCTAATTTTGCCCAAGCTCAATCAATTACGCCTGCACCAGATGGCACTGGTACTGTGATCAACACCCAAGGCAATAATATTGATATTAGTGGCGGTAGTTTGAGTAGCGATCAGACAAACTTATTTCACAGCTTCTCACAATTTGGACTTGATGTAAATCAAACTGCTAACTTTCTATCTCAACCATCAATTCAAAATATTTTAGGGCGTGTTACAGGTGGTGATGCTTCTTTAATTAATGGATTAATCACAGTTACAGGCGGAAATCCCAACTTATTTTTAATCAATCCGGCAGGAATTATTTTTGGTGCTAATGCTAGTTTAAATGTCCCCGCTTCTTTTACAGCAACAACAGCTAACCGCGTCGGCTTCGGTGAAAATTGGTTTAATGCTAACGGCATAAACAATTATAGTCAATTACTTGGCACACCGAACAGTTTTGCTTTTGATGCTAATGTTCCAGGTGCGATTATTAATGAAGGTAATCTGGCAGTCCAATCAGGTAATTTAAATTTATTAGGCGGTACTGTCGCTAGTACTGGGGAACTTTCAGCCCCAGGTGGTAACATTACCGTTGTGGCTGTACCTGGTTCAAGCTTATTGCGCTTCAGCATTCCGGGAAACCTGCTGAGTTTAGAAATTCAACCTTTAAATGGTGACAATCCATCAGAAAATTCTCTGGCTAAATTGTTAACTGGTGATGGTGGTGATCATGCTTCCACATTGCAAGTTAATAGCAACGGTGAGGTAGAACTAACTGGTTCAGGCTTAGGAGTTGAGAATGGTGATGTTGTAGTAAATAAGGCATCTGCTCAGACAGTAACTCTGAGTGCTAACCGTAATTTAACTTTACCAGAAAGCCAATTAAGAGCAACAGGCAATCTGAATTTATTAGCAGAAAATACTGTCAAAGTTCGTGAAAGTCCTGCTAATGCTTTTACTGCCATTGCTGGTGGTAATCTTTATATTCAAGGTAATCAAGGTATTGATGTTTTAACAATAGATCATTTAGATAAAACGCCTTTTGTCAGTGGTGTTGATTTAACGCTAGTCAGCGATGGTAAAATTTCCCTTGATGCACATTTTTATAGCAGGGGCAAGTTTTCTATTCTTAACACCCAAGGTCAAAGTAATAAATTTATCAGTCTTTATGACCCAATAATTAGTGCTAATGAAGATGTAATCTTTGAAAGCTATTCAGGTCCATCACTCAAGGTAGAATCAACAGGAAGTATCATTGTTAATGGTGAGGATGGTATTACTATTACTGAACCAGATGATGTCCTCCGTTCTTTTTGTTTTAGTAATACTTGCTCACAAGATGCTCAAATTTTAGCGGATTCTCCAGCGTTAATTTTAAGAGCAGGTGTCAGCCAATTGGAAGAAGTTGGTTTTAATGAAAGCCTTCCTGAAGGCTTTACTTTCAACTTGGGTGGGGGTCCATCAACACCAGGAAATATTACTGTGACTGGTAATATTAGCACTGCTCCTTATGGCGGTCCAGTGATTATGAGCGCTACGGGTGATATCACACTTGCCAGCATAGAAACAGTATCTAGCTTTTTTTCTACCAGTGGTCGAGTTGAATTAATATCTGGAGGTAATATCGTTACAGAT
>PWQB01000427.1 GCA_003556955.1 Nostocaceae cyanobacterium CSSed10_463m | reverse complement strand
CTTAATACTGATGATATCAATGGTTTTGCTGCCTCCATTAGCTACAAACAACCTTTGAGTATTTGGGTCATAAGTGGGAATTTCCGCAGCTGTTTGATCAAATAAGCCTGTGCGATAAGTACCAATAGATTGGAGCAAAACTGCATCCACCGGAGCCGCCAAAGCTACCAATAGTGCCGCAGATAAAGCCATTAAACCGACAATTTTTTTGATATTGATGGTCATTGTTTCCAGAATTAATTACACACTGGGCTTTTAGATACAAACTTCAATCCTTACCCTGCTAGGGTTTTCAAATATACTTATACAAAGGATAGAAACTGGCTAAAACCACAAGTACATTCAGAAAATAACCATCAAAGGTTAAGAATATAAATAATCAAGGTTAAATAAAGGTTAAATAAACCTCTTTACCTCGATATTTGCAAAAAAAGTAGAGACTTTGTATACAAAATCTCTACTTTGAAGAAACAGATTTTATTTGGATTTCTAATAATGACTGCCCGTTTTACGTTGATGCACAGCTGTCACACCATCTTTATCTAATACTTTGCCATTATCTACCGTTGCATACACCAGCCAATGATCACCCGATTCTAACCGACCTTGTACGGAACATTCTAAATATGCCAAAGCATCAGTGAGGATGGGTGAACCACTTTCGCTGTCTTCAGTAGCGACATCACCAAATCGGTCTTGTCCGGGGGCAAAAGGTTTGAGAAAATGTTTCATTAAGCCTATATGCTTACCTTCAGGAAGAATATTGAGGACAAATTTATTTCCTGAGTGCATCAGCGCTTCTAAAGCCCGGTCTTTGGCTACAGCTATGGTTAAACCAGGAGGATTAAAGCTGGCTTGAGATACCCAAGAGGCTAACATGGCGCTAGATATATCCCCTTCTTTGGCTGTAACGACGCTCAGAGAACCCACGATGCGCCCCACTGCTTGTTCTACATTTGTGGCTGGTTGGCTGGGGACACGGACTTTTTTAGCTTTTTTCAGCGCTTGGGCGAAATCAGTTCCGGCTTCTTCACACAATTGTAAGGTGACATCATTGGGTTTGAATTTGACCCGAATGGCATCAAAACCGAACCTGTAGCCAGCGTCTTTGAGTTTACCTTCAATTAAATCAACCGCTTCACCACTCCAACCAAAGGAACCAAACACCCCAGCCAGTTGATTATTAGTAGTGGTGGAAAGGACAATTCCTAACGCTGTTTGTACTGGTGTGGGTGCGTGACCGCCCAAGGTAGGTGAACCAATCACGAAACCGGCAGATTTTTCCACCGCAGCGCGGATTTCTTCTGGTTCTGTAAATTCACAATTAATGGATTCTACGGCTACGCCAGCTTTAGTAATACCACGAGCGATCGCCTGAGCCAATGTAGCAGTATTTCCATAAGCTGATGCATAAATCAGTGCTACTGTCAAGTCAGAAGATGCTTGTTGTTGCAGCCATTGCCGATAAGCTTTAGTAAGTTCGATTAAGCCATAACGGACTATGGGGCCATGTCCAGTTGCATACATTCTGATGGGTAAATCAGCCAGTTTATCTAAAGCTGTTTCCACTTGACGCGCATGGGGAGCCATCAGACAATCAAAATAATAGCGTCGGTCTTCGTTTGTACTTTCCCAACCTTCATCAAATACCTGATCACCACAAATATGCGCCCCAAATAGCTTATCTGAGTAGAGAATTTCTGTTTGTGGGTCATAAGTGCAGAGTTGGTCTGCATAACGAGGGTTAGGGGTAGGAATGAACTGTAAATCATGACCTTTACCTAAATTCAGGGTTTCTTCCCCCCGCATAACGATAATGGGTAAATCCTGATTTTCTAAAGCACCGCGTAAATTTTTCGCCCCAGGATTAGAACAAACAAAGGTAATTTGTGGTGCTAGTTCTAATAAAGCTTTGATAGTAGCCGCGCGGTTGGGATTGACATGACCCAGAATTACATAATCAATGGTGGTTACATCCAGCCGTTGTTGCAAAGCTTCCAGGTAAATTTGGCTAAATGTTTCGCCTGGAGGGTCAATTAAAGCAATTTTATCGCCTTGAATTTTATAAGAATTGGCGGTTGTACCCTTAGCCAGGGCATATTCAATTTCAAATCTCAGTCTAGACCAACTGCGCGATCGCATCACTGTAGTATCTGTCCCAATGGGCAGAACTTGAACATCACGGGGTTTATTTGTTGACATAGCCTTTGGGTGGAGGAATAAGAATAATTCGTAATTGCAATTTTTGAGGGATTAGGGAATTCCAAGAAATAAATTATCCAAATAAACGAACCACAGAGACACAGAGAACACAGAGTTATGAGGGTTTCAGAGGTTTTTGGGTTAGGTGATTGAGTATTTTTTATTTGTAAGTCCCTTATACACTCTTAATTACGAATTACGAATTACGAATTACGAATTAATAATGGTTTCCCACTTTACGATGATGGACAGCCGTGAGTGCTTCTGGTTTAGATACTCGTCCTTCGTAAACGTTGCTATATACTGCCCAGTGGTCGCCGCAGTCCATCCGGCTGACAACTTCACACTCCATATAAGCTAAAGCATCGGCGAGGATGGGAGCGCCGTTTTGGGCGGGCTGAGTTCTTACACCTTCAAAGCGGTCAGCACCAGGGGCGAACCTCTTTAAAAAGTGTCTCATGAGTGTTTGGTAATTACCTTCTTCTAGGACGTTGAGGATAAAGCGATCGCCTACTTGCATCAATGATTCAATTGCTCTATCTTTAGCTACCGCAATGGATAATCCCATCGGTTTGAAGCTGGCTTGAGAAACCCAAGAGGCTAACATGGCGCTGGATACATCACCTTTTTTGGCGGTAATTATATATAGTCCGCCACTGATTCTGCCTAGTGCTTTGTCTAGGTCTGCACCCAAGGATTTCATCGCTTTGATGCTGCGATCGCGTGTTACCCATTGTCCTAAGTCTGTACCCGCTTCTTCACACAGTTGGTAAGTGTTTTCTGTGGGGGTTTGTTTAATCCGAATGGCTGGGAAAACCGTGGTCAATCCCAAGTTGCGGAATTTAGTCAGCAGAGGATCTATGGGTTCGTCATCGCCTCCGCCTGTTTCAAAGATGCCGATGGCTTGTTTTTCCTTGGCAGATCCGATAATTGTACTGAGTGCCGCTTGGATATTAGCATTACTTCCCGCCGGTGGCATCCCGACGACAATTCCCGTGCAACGGCTGACTAATTCTCGCAGTTCTTGTAAATCCACCCCTGAGCCTAAGTCCACAATTTCCACAGCTACATCAGTTTTATTGATACCTTTGGCTATGGCTTGGGCTAGGCGATCGCTATACCCATATTCTGAAACGTAAAATATGCCAATTGCGGTTTCAGGTTTGCTTTGGCTTTGGCTCCAAGTGCGGTAACGTCCAGTTAGTTCTTCAACATTATGAGATAATAAAGGACCGTGACCAGTGGCAATCATCTCAATGGTTTTCAGTTCAGCCATGCGCTTCAGGGCAGATAAAACCGATCTAGCATTTGGCCCCATTAAGCACTCGTAGTAATATTTAAAATCTGCTTCAATTGCTGCTAAATCATCGTCAAAGGTGCTATTTGAGCAATAATGCAACCCGAAAGCATCACAGGTGTAGAGAACTTTGGTTTTATGATCGAAGCTAAATATAGTATCCGGCCAGTGTAGATTGGGGGCAATGACAAATTCAAATTCGTGACCATTACCTAAATCTAGGCGATCGCCATTTTTGACAATTTGGCGTTTAAATGGCTGATGCACTAAGTTTTCCAGAAATTGAATTGCAACTTTAGAAGCCACAACGGTGATATCTGGAACCATTTTTAACAAATCTTTGACTAAGCCGCTATGGTCTGGCTCGGTGTGGCTGATAATCAGATAATCAATTTCTGTGGGATTGATTAATCCTGTGAGAG
>PWQB01000492.1 GCA_003556955.1 Nostocaceae cyanobacterium CSSed10_463m | reverse complement strand
ATAAAGCCAAAAACCCATCAATAGAGAAATAGGGATGATGGCGATATAATCAAAAAGTTGCGCCCAGCCTAAGCATAAACCAATTAAAAAGTTATTTTTATGATTAATGATTAAATAAAATCCCATAAACAGGAAGGTCATTGTATAGACATGACTCCAAATACCATTAGTAGAGTAAAAGAAGACTAGTGAGCCAAACATAAAGATAAACACTAGCCACAGTTTTTTAGCAGTATTTTTTGTATATTTACTCAAGACTTTAAACATCATTACTGCCACCAATCCCAGTAGAGGAGCAGTGATTAAGGCATTCGACAAAACATTAAATATTGCCCAATAATCTGCACCAAGGGGAATGCCCATAATACTCATGATAGTTCGGTGCAGAAAGTATAAAGGAGCTAACAAAAACGTAACACCTGGCGGAATGACTGCATAAAATTTTTCATTAATTGCCACCACATCTATATGAGAAAGATAGCCCTTTTCTAAGGCAAATGTCCCAGAATTAACGAGTGCGTGAACTGCATCAAGATAACGATTACTTTGAGCGCCATCAGGTGCTGCATGAAGGGCAATTAACATAAATACGGTAACAAATATCTTGTGTTCAATGTTTTTTAGCATTTGCAAATCCCTTAAGTGAAGGCTTGATGACAATATTCAATATTGATTGACTTGTTTAATCGTTGCTGCTATTTAACTTTGGTGACGCGCCAACTGAGCTTAAAATTAATCCAAAAATTCCAGATAGTAGCAACTACAATGGCAATCAAGTTGGCAATGTATCGATTAGAAATGATGAAATTAAATACTAAATTCAACACTAGGACATTTAAAACTAAGCCCGCAAGACAAACTAGATTGAATTTGAGAAAGCGCTTTAAACGTTGATCCCATTTTTTTTGCCTCATGCTGATATCTGCAAAAGTCCAGGCATCATTCCAGACAAAATTGTTCAAAATGGCAATTTCACCAGCAATAATCTTACTGCGCGTTAAAGGTAAGGCTAAGGTAGAGGGATCGCTAAGTAAATAAAGTATTGCCATATCTACAAATACTCCCGTCAGCCCCACTAAACCAAAACGGATAAATCGACCAATGGGGAACCCAATTTGTTGATTAACTCGGATTAAAACGCCCGTGGATAATCGTAAGCGCACTAGGTGGTGTATGTATTCCACGTATTGTTTCCATGTAACCTTACTTTCTCCCTGTTTGCGTTCTCGAAATACATACCCGACTTCAGTAATTTTGCTGATTTTTCCCCGTCCTATGACTTCTAGGAGAATTTTGTATCCTACTGGATTGAGTTTTGAACCTGCGATCGCACTGCGACGAACTATAAAATAACCACTCATGGGGTCAGAAACTCTGCTGACTACTCCCGGTAGCAAAATCAATCCTAATACCTGTGCGCCACGGGAAAGAAAACGTCTGACAACACTCCAACTACTAACTCCACCGCCTTCTACATGACGGCTGGCTACTGCTAAATCTGCGCCCTGTTCAATAGCAGTCAATAGTTGTGCCAATATTTCTGGTGGATGTTGTAAATCCCCATCAATGACACCTAAGACACTACCTCTGGCCGCTTGCCATCCACGAATTACCGCAGAGGACAGCCCATGTTCTTGTAGCCGACGCATGACTGCTAATTGGGGGTATTCTTCCATTAAGGATTGTGCGACTTCCCAAGTGCGGTCTGGACTATCATCATCTACCACTAGCAACTCATAATTTTCTGGTATTAACTCATCCAATAACTGGCTTAATATCTTAATAATATTTTGGATATTGTCACGCTCTTGATAAGTAGGAATTACAAGGGAAAGATGGATAGTTTTATTAGTTGCATCTACATTAATAGGTAATAAATCAGGAACTTCTAAAGAACCAGATGGTACTGACAAAGACGAATTAGAATTTTGCAGCATATTAATTCACCAATCATGTCATAAATTGCTCAGAAATAAGTTATCCCAATCAGTAGCCTAGACACGTTAGCGGCTGAACGCAGGCTACTGTAGAGATAAAGATAGGAAATAGAAATAAAGCAGAGTTGGGTTTATGGGTTACGCATTTCTGATGTTGAATATTTATTAATGCCTAATTAATTTAGATATGCTAATTGCCTAAATGCACCATTTCAATAACAGTAATAAGAAAGCTTTATTCTAAAACTTTCAGAAATAAGTTAGAGCGAAAAATATTTTGGAGATTGTTGTTAAATGAACTTATTTGAATATAGCAATACTATCTGATTTGTCAACACTATTAATTTTAAAGTTTTGACTTATTTAACTTAAAGTTTTGACTGATTAAACAACTCTAGTATGATTTATTTCACAATTAATTGATGCTTTTTATACTATTCGGTAAACAATGTATAAAATGATTATCAAGTAATTGACTCGATGTGAATTATGTTTATAAGTCAAATCTTATTCCTATATGTAGAAGTAATACTTATAGTTGAATCTTCAAGAGTAAATAGGGGGGGATGCCTTGTATAAATTAGGTTTAATGATATTTTTACTTGCTACATTCTCTATGCCTTATTTATTATTTATACGCTCAGAGGATAATTATTTTTGTAGCACCTTTATATTCTTTGGTTCTGCCAATGTGCCAGAATCTTCGTCAACGTATTCTCATCAGGTATTTGCTGAGGTAGCATCTCAAACATTTTCTGCTTTTCTAGGTGACGAATGTATACACTGAATCGTAGGATCAGAAACATAAGGTGAGTGAGCAGCCTATCCCAAAAATTGCGGGATTGTTTGCCCAAGATAGGTAAACTGCATATTCGATGAGTTAATATATATGACTTCAAGCTTTCCCTCTAAACTCCGTAAATTACATCATCAAGCCATAGGGGCTAAGATTTTCCACTCTGTTAATATTGTCAGCCTGTTTCTCATGCTCACCAGTGGGCTACAAATTTACAATGCCAACCCAGTATTTGGTGGACGTGCTGGTTTACACATTCCTCCCATATTTACATTAGGCGGTTGGTTAGCGGGAGGTAGACACTGGCACTTTGCAGCCATGTGGTTATTCTCTTTAAATTTGCTGTGGTATGGAATTTATGTTTTAATTACCCGACGCTGGCGACATAGATTTGTTGGTGTTAATGACATCAAAGCATTACAAAAAACGCAAAATTCCCAACGTTTAACTTATGCTTGGCATCGCATAGTATATACAGCAATTATTCCTATTTTGTTGTTAGCATTACTTACAGGGATAGGGATGTATAAACCTGCTCAATTTCCCTGGATTGTCGATATGTTTGGCGATTGGCAAGCATTGCGGATAGTTCATTTTTCGTCAGTGCCAATGGTAATTTTATTTACAGTTGCTCACTCATTATTAGGCAGAAAAGCCGGAGGTTCTCAGCTGACAGAATCCATGTTTTGGTAAATTAAATTAAGTAAGTGGGTGCTAAAATTTTCCGCTATTTAACAAAATGTAAAATACTCAAAACCCTTGCGATTGCTTCACTCCGCTACGCTTCGTATGGCTAACGCCACGCTCCGCGAACGCAATGACATACCTGGAAATTTTCCCGACTACTTACTTAACTATTCTCTGCCCTTTTTTACCCATCTGCTGAAAAATCTATGAATTTACATTATATCCAGCGTCGTCAATTTCTAAAAATTTCGGGATTATCTAGCATAAGTTTACTTCTGGGTGGCTGTGGTACACCATTATTTGAAGATATGGTAGGTACACTTTCTGAGCCGCTAAATCGGAAAGTCGGAGAATTAATATTTCAACCCCAAAAACCCGTACCAGAGTTTGCACTGAGTCAAGTGAAACCAGAGGAGTTGATAATTAACACCTTTAGAAATACGCCAATTATTGATCCCGACAAATATCGTTTAATTATTGATGGTGAAGTTAATAACCCTCTTAGCT
>PWQB01000418.1 GCA_003556955.1 Nostocaceae cyanobacterium CSSed10_463m | reverse complement strand
CTGGCTACAGATGGCGATGGCGATCGCTTTGGTATTGTGGATGAATTAGGCAATTTTCTCACCCCCAATACTGTGCTGTTATTACTAGCACGGCATTTAATTAAAAACAAAGGTCAAAGCGGCGCAATAGTCCGGACTGTGGCTACAACTCACCTGCTGGATAATTTCGCCGCTAAACACGGTTTGCAAATTTATGAAACAGCCGTTGGTTTTAAATTCATCGGTGAGAAAATGCGGGAAACTGCCGTATTGATTGGGGGTGAAGAATCAGGCGGTTTAAGTGTAATTGGGCATATTCCCGAAAAAGACGGGATTTTAGCTGATATGCTAGTAGCAGAAGCGATCGCCTATGAAGGTAAACCCTTGAGTCAGTTAGTCAAAGAAGCGATCGCCGAAGCTGATGGTCCGCTTTACAATGATCGTCTGGACTTACATTTGACAGAGGCACACAAAACTGCCGTGATTGACTCTTTTACTAAAAATCCTCCTTCAGAGGTAGCCGGAATTAAAGTTAAAGAAGTCGGACGCAAAGACGGAATTAAGTTGTATTTAGAAGAAGGTAGCTGGATTTTATTACGTCCTTCTGGTACAGAACCCCTAGTACGCGTTTACATGGAAACAAATTCTGCTGAGAAACTCGCTAAGGTTGCTCAGGAAATGCAAAGTGCGATCGCTAAACTAGAAGCAGTCGCAGTTTAATCACCCTCACCCCTAGCCCCTCTTCTTGGTAACTACGGTGTACACACAAGTGATCGAATTACTACCAGTCCTCGAATTACCCCACCCTAACCCTCCCCTTGTAAAGGGGAGGGAACTAGATTTTCCGGTCTCCCCCCTTTCCAAGGGGGGATTAAGGGGGGTAAATTCAGGGTCTATGCTTGATTGCCAAGATGTGTGTACACGGTAGCTCCTTGGTAAGGAGAGGGGAGCATGAATTTTTATTATTATGAAAACTTTGACTCCTATTTTTATATCTTTAATTGTGACTATTTGGGTAGTGGCGATCGCCATTATCTCAGTTCAAAATGCCACACCTGTATCTTTAAGATTTTTAACATTTCAAACCATTCAAATACCAGTGGGTTTATTGCTGGCTTTTAGCGCTGGTGTAGGTTTAATTGCTATGGCTTTACTGCAACCTCTTTGGGGTTTTGTTGGTTCAGGTTCGGGTAAGTCTCGATTAGATGACGACGCTGAGTTTTTTGTTGATGATGAGGATTTTTAAACAACAAAACTTACACAAAAGTCAACCTAATTAAACATAAAACATTGACGATATAGATCCCCGACTTCTTTGAGAAGTCGGGGATCTGGGGATTAATTTTTTTTCAGTTTGAGCTACTTATTAATTAATTTTTCTGAAATACTGAGTTTTATGTGTCATCATTGATAATGACTAGTATATAAATAACCTATTATCCTAACTTTGGTCAGGGGTCGAGACCTATGAAAGCATCCTTACCTGATGACGAATCCGCAAGAATTGAAGCGCTTTTGCAGTATAAAATCCTTGATACTAAACCAGAAGAGACTTTTGACCAACTCACTCGTTTAGCATCGTATATTTGCGGTACTCCCATCGCTTTAGTTAGTTTAATTGATACTAACCGCCAGTGGTTTAAATCTAAAGTTGGTTTAGACGTATTAGAAACTCCCCGTGATTTTGCATTTTGCGCTTATGCTATTTTACAACCAGATATTTTGATTGTTCCTGATGCTACAACTGATGAACGATTTGCTAATAACCCCTTAGTAACATCATCTCCCCATATCCGGTTTTACGCGGGTGTACCTCTGACTAATATTGAAGGATACAATTTAGGAACGCTGTGTGTAATTGACCAAACACCACGAAATCTGACGACAAAACAAATCGAGGCTTTACGCATTATAGGGAATCAAGTCATTAAGCAACTGGAACTGCGACGCAATTTAACCAGTTTGATACTCGTAAATCAGGATCGTCAACAATTAAAGAAAGCACGGTTACCAGTTGTCAAAAATATTGCTAGAGGGTTTGGGTTAGCATCACTAACTCTCCTCTTCATTGCTTTGCTTTCTTATCAGAATGCCAAAAATTATTTAGAAATTAGTCAGAAACAGCAAACAACATTAGAAAAAATCGACATTCAAGAAAGATTACTGGCGCTGGTTACAGATGCTGAAGCTGGACATAATGGTTATATTCTCACAGGTGATCAGTCTTATTTTAAATCTTATAAGTTGGCAGTTACTAAAATTGATCAGCAAGTTGAATTTCTGCAAAAAATCACAGCAAATCAACTGAATCAACAACAACAGATTACCATCCTAGAGAATTTAATTAAAACCAGGCTAGCAGAGATTAACCAAACTATTGAGTTAAGGCAAAATCAAGGATTTGATGCTAGCTTGCAGGTGGTCAAAACTAATCAGGGTCAAAGTCTCAGGGATAATATCTATGAGATAATCAATAAAATTAAGCAAGCAGAACAAGAACTGCTTCAAGAACAGTCTTTAGCAGTAAAAGCTAGTATAACTTACACGATTATCACAGTGGCAATCGCCATTTTTCTGTGTTTTATTATTTTGGCTTTTGTTTACTACTTAATTTATCGAGAAGCTACTGAGCGAAGCCGCACAGAAGAAGTACTAAGAATAGAGCGTAATTTTATTTCGGCTGTTTTAGATACAGCTAGTTCTTTAGTAGTATTTCTGGATTTGGAAGGGCGTATTGTTCGCTTTAATCAAGCTTGTGAACAAGTCACAGGTTATTCATTTAGTGAGGTGCAAAATAGGTATATTTGGAATTTATTTTTAATTCCCCAAGAAATAGAAGTAGTCAAAGATATTTTAAAGCAAGCAGTTTCTGGTAACCAAATTACAGACTATGAAAGTTACTGGTTAACAAAGGATGGTCAACAGCGCTTGATTGCTTGGACTAATACTATTCTCAAAGACGAACAAGGTAATATTGAATATATTATTGCTACTGGTATTGACATTACCGAACGTAAACAAGCCGAGGAAGAAGTACAACAACAAAACTTGCGATCGCAATTATTAGCAGATGTCACTTTAAAAATTCGTGAATCTCTACAAATTGATGAAATTCTCCAAACTAGCGTCACAGAAGTACAAAAACTATTGCAAGCAGACCGGGTACTTATCGTACAATTGCAAGCTAATAATTCTTTAACAGTGCTGCAAGAAGCCATAATTCCTGGCTTACCTGTGGTTATGGGTCAGAACATTATTGAACCTTGTTTTTCAGATGATTATCTCCAGAAATACTATCAAGGTAAAATAGGCACAATCGATAATATAGCAGAATCTAACATTGAGCCTTGCCATAAAAACTTACTTGAACGATTTCATGTTAAAGCTAATCTTGTTATCCCTATTTTTCTGCAAAATAAATTTTGGGGATTATTAATTGCCCATCAATGTCATTATCCCCGAAAATGGAAAAATTGGGAGATTGAACTTTTGCGCTCGCTGGCGAATCAAGTAGGTATTGCTTTAGCTCAAGCCAAATTGTTGGAAGTAGAAACTCAACAACGTAAAGAATTAGAAATTGCTCGACAAGAAGCCGAATTAGCTTCTCAAGCTAAAAGTGCTTTTTTAGCAAATATGAGTCATGAAATTCGCACCCCTATGAATGCTGTTTTGGGGATGACAGGCTTATTATTAGAAACTGATTTAAATAGACAACAGCGCGATTTTGCCGAGATCATTCGCATTAGCGGCGATGCGCTTTTATCCTTAATTAATGAAATTTTGGATTTGTCAAAATTAGAAGCAGGTGAAATGATTTTGGAAACTTTAGATTTTGACTTATCTAATTGTGTCGAAGAAGTTTTAGAACTATTCGCACCCCAAGCACATGAGCAGGGATTAGAAATTGCGGGATTAATTCATCGTAACGTTCCGGTTTATCTCCAAGGTGAT
>PWQB01000424.1 GCA_003556955.1 Nostocaceae cyanobacterium CSSed10_463m | reverse complement strand
TTGTGTCTTTACTGTTTGGTGAATCCGTTTACTTTCACTCACTTGGTCACCAGAACAGCCACAAGCTTTTTCCCGTTGAGAAAAAATAACTTTTGGAATTAGGGCAATGCTTTTTAGCTTTGCACTTTGTGCAGCAATGCTTTCGTCCAAGCAATTGCTTAGGCACTTTCTGGAGGCAGCGCTGTTGGTGGCTTTCTTGCCATTATTTGCTGCTGCCGTGCTGTAGTGGGACTTAAGCGGTTTTTTAACCACTCAGTATCCATTAACTAAGGTTGATGCAATGCTATTAAACTAACATTGCTGCTCAGTTTTTACTTCACTCAACACATTTTAACCTTAAATTATCATCTAAGATTTCGCCTGGTTTCTCAAGCTTAAAGGAGTGAATGTATTTTAGAGTTGTGGATTGGCTCTGTTGATTTAGCCAAAAACTCTGATTTAACCTGAGAGCTTTTCTAGTTTACCAGTCTCTGATAAATTTGAGCCAAGTTATTTATTGGCTGGGGATGCTACACATCTGAAAACTCACAGAATGATGATAACTTAGTTTTCGCTCTTACAGGCCACAATCCAATATCATAATTCATCTGTTGAGATTTGTCTATAAATCTTTAAAAGAGTTTTTGATTAAAGATCAGGAGAGGGGTTTTCTTGCCCTCATACTTTAACCTAATCTTGGTTGAGGGTGAATAATAGAGATATCTAAGTGGGATAGGACAAAAGAAAATTTATGGCACTGATTACCACTGGCAACGCTTTAATCCGCGATCTGGAAAAATTTGGTTCCCTTGGTGTTTACGTACCTTTGGAAGGAGGTTTTGAAGGTCGATATCGCCGCCGCCTCAGAGCTGCTGGCTATGCCAATCTTCATATTACTGCTAGGGGACTGGGCGACGTAGCTGCCTATCTCACGGGAGTTCATGGTGTAAGACCACCTCACTTGGGTAAGAAAAGCACTAGTAGCGGTGCAGCTGTAGGTTATGTATATTACATACCACCGATTGTGACTTATAACTTGGAACAGCTACCACCAAAGTCCAAGGGGCTGGTGTTGTGGATTATTGAAGGGCAGATCCTATCTGATCAAGAAGTTGAGTTTTTAGCAACTTTGCCTAGCTTGGAACCACGAGTCAAAGTAGTAGTGGAGAGAGGAGGCGATCGCGCTTTCCGTTGGCGACCTCTCAAAGATACATACTCTGCCAGCTATCTAGCTGTGTAATGATTTAACTGAGCGATCGCTACTTCTAAAATTTACTAGAGGTGCGATCGCCTCATTTGCAGACAACTACAATTAAAAATCGTCATACTGTAAAAGGGAGAACAGTTTAGACTACTCCCTACTTTCTCAGGCGTGAAGGTGATCAGAGCAAAGTCAATAACTCAGGGCTTTAGCCACTGAGCTTGTAAAGAACAAACTTTACGTGTTTGATGAGCATCGTTGAGACTAATCCTGATACGCACTTCCGAATGCTTCCCTAGTTCGGATTATCTGCAAGACTGTTTGTTCAGTCGTTGGGTTAAGCCAAGACATTTTGGATTAGTTGGGCGAGGGGACTTAAACAGGTTTGCTAGTTCCTGGGATTATATCCATTCAAAAACTAGCATTTTAATGACCACAGCGACTAAAGCCACTCGTATCGCTTCCCTCTCAGGTCTAAAGACACGCTCGTTTCCCGCATACCGTATATTTCTATGAGACGTAAATCTACTGGTAGATCGGCTACTAATTCTAAATCTTCGGCTTTCCAATCCCCTTTATTCAACATCTCTACTATTGCCATTTTGGCAGGGGTGCTGGTGTTAGGAATTGGGATTGGGATTGCCTTTAGCTCCACAACCACTTTAACGCCATCAAATGTGGCTTCTCGTGAATTTATTGACAATAGAGCGCCAAATCCTGAGATTTGTGTACAGTTTGGTGCTAGCGCAATGGTGATGGATGCGAGACTGTTCGTGACTCTCAACCCCTTTAATGTCTATGTTGCTCAACCAAGTATGCGTCCTGGGTGTGTTCTCCGCCAAAATAACTGGGCAATTTTAGAACAACGCAATCTTGTATCATCTAGCCAAGTTCGAGAATGTAGAAGCCGCCTCAACACTTTTGGCTTTACAGGTACTTTAGAAAGTGAAAACCCTGATATCAGATGTATCTACCAGAATCAGGCGGCTCAAAACTTCTTTACGTCTCAACCAGGAGCAGTAACACAACCTCAAGAAACAGATAGATTTTAGTCCGATTGCAGAATCTTGCTTTAGTAGTTGGGTTTGGGAAGGGGTTGACCAAACTCAATCACTTTGATGTTAAATACATCGGGTTGATAGTTAGGAATGGGCGGAACTGAAAAATCAGGACTGGTAGCAGAGGGAATGCTATGAGAATTACTTGGTTGTGGGAGAAAAGCAGGGGGAGGAAGAATAGAGCCAGGTAGTTGAGAGGAATTGCTCGGATTCAGGGGAGGTACAGTTACAAAGGGTTGTTGTGAGTTAGGAGTGATTGGAGATAATGTACTAGGTAACAGGAGATTATTACTTGGGGCTTGATTGGGTAAAGACTGCAAATTTCCTGGTTGTGCAGAGGGAGTATAACTAGTAATCGTAGGACGTAACACCCAGCGCGTGGGGTTTTGTTGGGAAACTTTTTGCAGCTGTACTTGGTTAGAATCTACAAAATTTCCAGCTGCTAAATCCAGAACAATTCGAGTTACAGTTTCATTTAATTGGGAAACACGAATCCTTTCAATTGCGCCAACATAATTTTGTATGGTGGGAACGTTACCTAACTGAGTATTGGGTAAATCCACAACTAGGCGAGGTGGTTCAGCTAAATAAAAATATTTAGGAGTTGTGCTGGCTGAAAGGTTGATTTCAAGTTGTACAGCTTCTGGGTAAAAACGCCAATTATCTAATCTGGCTGTTGGTGCGGCGACACTACTACCAGCTTGCATAGAAATTACTGCATATAAACCCCATAGATAATGGTGATTTTGCCAAATTTGCCTAAGTGTGAATTTTTTGGACATTAATTTTGATTCCTTTTGTAACTTCGGTTGATTATTAATTACTGATATACCTAAGATTAGGAATTACGCATTACTCAAAAATGAACTACGTAAAGCCTTCTCTACCGAGAGTAACGGCATAGCTAGAGCCTCCGGCACGCTACCGCGAACGCTTACCACGTAGCATCTGTAAGTCCTGAAGATTTTGCAATCATCAATCCTGGGTACAAGCTATCCGAATGTAAGAAAATTAGCAACAATTGCAGCAGTGAAATTCACGGTTGATTATTTTCAAACTAAATAAAATTTACCAATACCAAAAGCCTCATATCCACAACTTTGAGCAGAAGTCAAGGATCTTGGGTTTCCTAAACTATTGAAGATTGCTATGGTACATTACCTGAAGTTAAATAATTGTGTAATGTCTAAGTTTGTTAAAGGATACTTTGCTAGTTTGATTCAGCCTCAACTGATGTCAACAGCAATAAAAGTTGCATTTATAGTCGGCTCTATCTTATTTGTAATCAATCATGGTAGTGCTTTTTGGCAAGGTCAAATGAGCAGAGAACGCTGGATATCTGCGGCGCTCAGTTACCTAGTTCCCTATTGCGTTAATATTCATGGTCAATATCTGAGTATTTATCGTTCAACTCAAGCTAAAAAATTTAAATAACGCAGACATATAGCAGAAATCAAAAGTCGGCGTTGCTGAGTCAAAGTATGAATTAGTTTCACATATCAGCAATAGCTTGCGTACATAAGGGCGGGCAAGATGCCCACCCCACAAGAGTTTCACTATTGCTTTTGTACCTCATATACCTGCAAGCTGCTATATTTTTTTTAATAATCAGGACTTACGAAAAAATTTATCAAACCCTAATTCCTCGGTGTACTCTGCGCCTCTGTGGTTAGTTTTTCCCGGAATTATGCGTAAGTCCTAAATA
>PWQB01000618.1 GCA_003556955.1 Nostocaceae cyanobacterium CSSed10_463m | reverse complement strand
GGTGCAGGGTGCAGGGGGGAAGATGTGGGACTGGTAAGAGAATCTGCGTTCCCTTCCGCCTCAGCTTCGCCTGTAACTATCGAAGTGGCTCACGAGGTTCTGATTCGCTATTGGTCTACGTTGCGCTGGTGGTTAGAGGAAAATCGGGCAATATTGCGATCGCATCGTCAAATTGCTCAAGCCGCAGCTTTGTGGATTAATAGCGATGAACAACCTGATTTTTTACTGCAAGGTGTTCGCCTCGCGGAAGCTGAGGAAATTTATATTAATTACACTGATCAAGTATCTGCTGATGTCCAACGTTTTATTCAAGCTTGTTTAATCGAAAGACAACGCCAACAACAAAAAGAAAAAAATCGCCTCAGAAAAGCTCAAAGAACTGTGGGAATTATGAGTATTCTGGGACTGACGGCTTTTAGTTTAGCTGTTCTAGCTTATCAACAAACTCAAAAAGCCCAGTTACGAGAAATACAAGCTTTAAATTCCTTGTCAGAAAACTTTCTTTTGTCCAATCAGCAGTTAGAAGCATTACTCACGAGCCTGAGATCCGGGAGAGAAGTACAAAGAATTACACCTGGAATCCCTAAAAATATCCAACTTCAAACTGCAAATATCCTCCAACGGGCAGTGTATGGAACTCAAGAACGTAACCGTTTAACTCATAATTCTTGGGTAACTAGTGTCAGTTTTTCCCCAGATGGGCAAATATTGGTGGCTGGTTATGCTGACAACAGTGTGCAACTTTGGAATAGTGATGGTAGTTTAATAGCACGTTTGACAGACCATAAAGACAGCGTGAATAGCGTCAGTTTTTCCCCAGATGGTCAAACGTTTGCTTCTGCTAGTAGTGACAATACTATTAAACTCTGGAGTCGTGATGGCAAGTTACTGACCACTTTCACCGGACATCTTCATAGTGTGAATAGCGTCAGTTTCTCACCGGATGGTGAAACTTTAGTCACTGGTAGCAGTGATCACAGCGCTAGGCTTTGGAATCTGAATGGCAAGTTACTGGTGAATTTTATCGAACATAGTCGCAGTATCAATAGTGTGAGGTTCTCACCAGAAGGTGATACCATTGCCTCAGCCAGTGATGATGGCACAGTCAAACTTTGGAGTTTAGACGGTCGTTTATTATCAACTTTGCCAGCCAGTATGAGAGAAGTTTTGGATGTCAGTTTTAGCCCTGATGGTAAAACCATCGCTTCAGCTAGTGCGGATCAAACTATCAAACTCTGGAGTCGTGACGGTACTTTGCTCAGAACCATAGAAGGGCATAATGCTGCTGTTTGGCAAGTTAAGTTTTCTCCTGATGGTAAAATCATCGCCTCAGCTAGTGCTGATAAAAATATCAAACTTTGGACTCGTGGGGGTAACTTGTTCGGTACTTTGCAAGGACATAGCCATGAGGTTAATAGTATAAGTTTTAGCCCAGATAGTCAGAGATTGGCTTCAGGTAGTGATGATAATACGATTCGATTATGGCAACTTGACAACAGATTACCCAAAACTTTTTTTGGGCATAAAGGTAGTGTGAATGATGTCAGCTTCACTGCTGATGGACAGACTATTACTTCTTTGAGTTCAGATAACACCATGAAACTGTGGAATTTGCATGGTAAATTGCTCAAAACATTGCCTTCCCCCATTGAAGATGTTACTAGCATTAGCTTTACTAGCGACGGAAATACAGTTGCTTTGGCCAGTGTAGAGGAGGCTATCCAGATTCGCCGACCAGATGGCACTTTGTTACATACCCTGGAGGGACATAAGCACTGGGTAACGAGTATGAGTTTTAGCCCTGATGATCAAATTCTGGCTTCTGCTAGTGCAGACAAAACTATTAAACTCTGGAGTCGAGATGGTCGCCTGTTAAACACTCTTACAGGTCATAATGGTTGGGTGACTAACATCAAATTTAGTCCTGACGGTAAAACCATCGCCTCCGCTAGTGCAGACAAAACTATTAAACTCTGGAATAGAGAAGGTCGTCTACTAAGAACTTTGTCAGGGCATAGCGCTAGTATATGGAATATTAACTTTGCTCCTGATGGTAAAACCATTGCTTCAGCTAGTGATGACAAAACTGTGAAACTCTGGAGTCTGGATGGTCTCTTGCTTCAGACTTTCCGGGGACATAGTGATTTAGTTGCTAACGTCAGGTTCTCGCCAGATGGCAAAATGCTGGCCTCAGCTAGTGATGATCATACAATTAAACTCTGGAATATTAGCAGTGGTATGTTGCTAAAGTCCTTCTCTGGCCATACATCTGGTGTCAAAAGTGTTAATTTCAGCCCTGACAATAAAATGCTAGTTTCTGGGGGTCAAGATCACACAATTAAATTATGGAACTTAGATGAGATCGAGCTGCAAACATTCAACCTGAATCAGTTGCTAAATCATGCTTGCGATCGCCTGAGTGATTATCTCACAACTAACCCTGATATTACTCCAGAAGACTATGAACTGTGTCTTGGTGGCTAGTATGGGTTTTTCTCCAACTTTGAGGTTGTTTGAAAAGTGGTTGGCTGTGATTGAGATTCTGCTACCAAAATTACATCAGTTAGAATAGAGATCATGAACAAACGCTATTTTTTAGAGGCTAGTGCAGCAATTATTGGCACTGCTATCTTATCTCGCAATATTACTTGGGGTTCCCAGAAAATGACAACTTCTCAAAGCCAGTTTGCAGTTACTAAATCTGAAGAAGAGTGGCGGACAATTTTAACGCCAGAACAGTTTCGCGTTTTAAGAAAACATGGTACTGAACCCGCTTTCACTAGTCCACTAGATAAGCAATATGATCAGGGTACTTTTGTCTGTGCTGGCTGTGGACAACCATTATTTACCTCTGATACCAAGTTTAACAGTGGTACTGGCTGGCCGAGCTTCTTTCAACCAATTGAAGGTGCGATCGCAACAACTGTAGATCGGTCATTTTTCATGACTCGAACAGAGGTGCATTGTAGCAACTGTGGTGGACATCTAGGCCATGTATTTAATGATGGTCCTGCACCCACTGGTAAGCGCTACTGTATGAACGGTGTGTCATTAAAGTTTGAACCTGCTTAATGCAGGAAGTAGGGATTGGGTATTGGGATTGAGAAGCCTCTTCTCCCCCCTGCACCCTGCCCCCCTACCCTTCGGGAAGCTTCGCTAACGACTGCGCTCAGGGCAAGCCTGCCCCCTTGCCTCTTCTCTCCTAGTCTTCGGAATTTTGCTGAGAAAATTGCTTGCGGATAGTTTTACTATCTCCCTCATTCGCTGCTGTTGCTGTCATCAGATAATTAATTGAGTCATCTGAGAAGGGAACCCGCAAGTGAAAAGTCCCATCTGATTTGACTTTGATGGGTTTACCAGCAATATTGACTGTTGCACCTGGTTCTGTTGATCCGTGGATAATTAATTCCGCATCGGCGACAAACCAGAAATTTACTTGGGGACGACTGAAAACACGAATCCTTTCGGAACGAGTAATTGTGATCCAGCGATCGCCTGCTGTGATATAACCTATCTCTGCAATGTAGTCATGATCAATGGCGGGAATTGCTACATAGCGATCGCTGGTAATTTCGTCGCATTCATACCTCTGCACTAGCTGCGGAGTCTGATAACTCAAGTCCAAATCTGTGACATCATACAACCGCAGATATAATTGGGAGATGCTGTTACTTTGCAGCATTTGTTTGTCGTTTGTGGAAATATACCAAGTCGCATAAGCCCACTTGGGACTCCGATTTGTCAGCAAAATACGGCTTTCATCATTGGTTGGAGACAAAGCCACCAGTTCTTCTTCTGTTGTTGGGATATTTTCATCTGTGCTATTGCTTAAAGGTATACCAAAGATGCGAATCCTGTCTGAACGGGTAATTGTAATCCAGCGTTCGTCTGGTGTGACATAACCTATCTCTGCAATGTAATCACGATCGCTTTGGGGAATAGCGATATATTTCT
>PWQB01000805.1 GCA_003556955.1 Nostocaceae cyanobacterium CSSed10_463m | reverse complement strand
TCAAGCCTCTGTTTATTGGGGTGACAGTTGCCAAACTGGGTGGTCATATCCGCGATTATCTCGCCAAAGGTTGGGCAGGTGATATTCCAGGTGGTGGTAAGAGTTTAGCGAAAGGACTGGCTGCGGTAATAATTGATTTGCTTTATAAATTGACCTTTAAGGCGGGAGGTGCTGCACTCAAGGGTGCGAAAGCTGCGGCGAAGGGTGGCGTGAAACTTGCTAGGGGTGCAATGAATTTAGTTGCCAAAGGTGCAAAATTTATTATTGAGAAAGGGAAGGTTTTATTTAGGGGTATTGCGGGAACAGCTCTTGGTAAGGGCTTTAAGCGGTTGAAGGAACTGGGTGCGGCGCTGTTGCAGCGGATGCGGTTTAAGAAGTTCAGGATTCGGGTTGAAAATCAACTAGCTTTACTAGAAGGTCATATTAATCCCTGGGTTCCAATTGCTAAATTTCAATTGCCCAAAGAAGGTAAAGAGATTTTTTCAGATATAACTAAAAAAGGCCAAAAAAAGACTCAAATACTGTTTGAAAATTCAAATGATGCTAAGAACTTTGCCAAAAAACAGTTAGGAGAAAGTGCTACAAGAATTTATGATAATTCAGGTAAGTGGATTGGATGGCAGAATAAGGCTGGAGACAGCGTATATTGGGGTCATGGTGATTGGGGTAAAGGAGTTGGTTTGTCAACCTATCCTCATCTAAACTATGATATTGGAGGTGTGAAAGGACATTACTTTCTTAAAGATAAAATAAGTAATCGTAAAATGTGGGGTGAATTTGTAAAAGATATCCAAGATGCAATTAATAAATGACCAAAATTATGAATATAACATTTGAAGAACTGGTTGCTCGTAGCGGCGACTCCCAGCTTTTAGAATATCAATTTTCAAATGGATTATTAACTATTAGCATGGACATAGATAATATCGATGAATCCGTTATTATCAACGTGTCAACACAATTTGTATATGGAGAGAAGATATCTTCTGATTATGATGTTTTGAAAACTTGTAGATTAGAGCTTGTAGAACTTAACAATTTATTGAACATAGAAAATGAATTTTATGTACCTAATTATAATTTTGGACAAATGATGAAAGAGGTAAAAAGCGGGGCATCCCTGGCTTATGGTAGAAAATATTCAGAGGTCAAATGGTTATTAAATGTTGTTGGTTATTCTCGTTTAATATCTTGTTTAATAAGTAATTTAGAGAATGTATCTTGGCGGGTTAAGGCTACTAATAATATGTAATACCAGTATAGCTTTGTATATAGTAGCTTCTATGGCACGGGTACTCCCTACAAGACATCTATCACTAGTAATGGAGTGACGAAGAACAAAGTCAAGGTCTTTCCAGGAACTGCCCCTGTAAACAAGGGAATTAATCGTACATTAACCACTATCGAGTGGATAGCAGATCCTTCTTTAGTGGGCGGCGGACGTTGGAAGGTAGTCCAGCACATTCCTTGGGCTAGAGACTTTGACTTTGTGAAAAACACATACACAGCCGCTGCTGATTACGTGATTCCTTAAGGTGAAATTACTATGAAAGATAAAATAGAGATAAACGAAAGAATGGTTCGGTTTTACCTTACTAAAGTGACCAACTTGTGGATTATAAAAAACGGTGTACCAGCAGATAATCTTTCTGCATACGATGAGTATGTGGAAGATATCAAACGTAGCGCTATTTATCGAAATGACCTTGATGCTCTCAAGCTTTGCTTTGAAAAAATTCTGGCTGATCCTGGCATTGACACAGGATATCTGGCAGAAAGTGAATACCCTTGGGACGATGAGGAAGTGCGAGAGGTTATCCAATATATATGGAGAAAAATCTGGCATAATGTCCCACCAAATCCAAATTGAGGAGAATTAGCCTTGAAGCTAGAAGAATATCCCATCAAATATGGTCGGGGAGATTTAGCTGTTCCTGGATACTCTTATCATCAAGTAGGAGGCTACCCACAATTAATGAAGTGGAAAAGCTTTCCTAAATGTCCTGTGTGTGGTGGTATGAAGTTTTTAGTTAGTATCGATAGTGGCATGACCCCCTTTGGTCGGTTAGGATTTAATGGTATCCTCTATGGATTTTGGTGTGATGATTGTGCTGTTTCCTGTACTTACCATCAAAATTATGATGATGTTGACTAAAAACTTTTTCTGTAATTTCTCTTACCAAGATGAGTAATCAATCTGAACATTCTAATTTTAATAGTAATTTGACATTAAGCGAAAGTTCAGACTTGCTCCTAACCGTCCGCACAGTTTCTCTCTCTTTAACTACTCAAAACAATACCTTCAACGAGTGTCGTCTCATTTTCTGTGTTACCCCAGAAATATATAAAATTATTGACACTCAATCCTTATTTAACCTTAAACATGAAATCCGTAGTCCCCTTTCTGCTGGAGAATTTGACTCCTCAACCGACATCCAAATCGAAGCCAGTCTAGACCCTAATTTACTACCCAAATTAGCAGAATACGCAACAGATGCAAATCAAGCCGCAGCTTACCTGCAAAAACTGAGTCAAGAACAACCTGAAAATTCCTTACTTTCTACTTATAGTTGGTATGGCTTGGAAGTTAAACAGCAACAAGAGACAGGTGAAACAGGTTATCGTACTTTGTGGCTATATTTGCAACCTTCTCTAATCAATCAAGAAGGTATCTCTAGCGAAAAAATTGCTCAGGTCATGAACGATTTCGCTAAAGAATGGAATCATAGCAATTCCTCAGAAACTTTTTCTAAGGATATGGCTCAAACTTTAGAATCAATGACCCATTCTTTTGAAGAATTAGCTGAAAATATTTCTGAAATAGCTCAAACAATGATTACTGAAGCAGTGGAGGAAGTAAATGATGTTCTAGAAAATCTAGCTGATGATATATTTGAAACAACAGATGAAGTTACCACCAACGAAACTATCTTTGCGACTATAGTTAACTTTTTTAAAAAATCCGGTTGGCTGTTCAGTCAGTTTGCAGAAGAACCAATATTATACATAACTTATCAAGGTAAAAATGGGAGATGGAATTGCTCTGCTAAAGCTAGAGAACAACAGCAGCAATTCGTCTTTTACTCAGTTTGTCCTGTGACAGCCCCAGAATCTCAACGGCAAGCGATCGCAGAATTTATTACCATAGCAAATTATGACATGATTATCGGCAACTTTGAACTAGACTTTCGTGATGGAGAAATTCGCTATAAAACCAGTATTGATGTTGAAGGTGATAGACTCAGCTTTGCTGGCATCAATAACTTGGTTTATGCCAACGTCAACATGATGGATAAATACCTCCCAGGAATTATGTCTGTAATTGCTGGTGAAGTTTTACCCAGGTCAGCAATTAACCAAATTGAACTAATTCCAGATATTCCCCAAGCATCAGAGGAACGAGAACAGCCTTTAGTTGTTACACCTGTGGATAAACCAGAAGAATTAGCAGTTAATCCATCTCCACAACCAGAAAGACAGCAAGAACCGGAAAAACAACCTTATATACTAGCCAGATTAACACCAGAAGAAATTGGTCAATTACATCAAGCATTGCAGATACTGGAACCTTATCAGCGTAAGCAAACCCAAGAAATTATCGAGAATGTCAAAAGGTTAATTATTACGAGATTAGGTGATTTGGGAACAGAAGTGTTTGATGAAGCATTGACTTTCTTTACAAAAGTTAAATTTCCAGTAATAATTCTCAAATTAATTCAACGTTATGCAAAAATGGCGGGAAGGACAAAATTATTTATAGAGCAATTAAAAGATAGAGTTAAACAATATAGAGAATCATTAGATAAATCTGAGATTAACCTAGCTATAGAAGATTTAGAAAAACTATTTGCAAAAATTGACAAACGCCTAGAAGAACTACCAACAGATAAGTTGTTAGGTGAAAAAGAACTAATATATTTACTTGAGATTGAACAATTTAACGAGCAGTTAGCCTTTTTTGAAAG
>PWQB01000784.1 GCA_003556955.1 Nostocaceae cyanobacterium CSSed10_463m | reverse complement strand
CTGTAACATCAGGTTTGAAAGTAGCTTTATACATTGTGCCTTTTATGATTCGATCATATCCACGTTGAATAGAGAAATATATAGACCTTCGCCCGCAAAAAACTCCTTTTAAGAGCAAAACAGATGATTTTGGAGCAAAAAAATGCCTAAAAAACAGGCAAAACTGCCAAATAATAGAGGCTTTTTAAACCAGTTAATCAATTCTCAATGGCTTTCAAAACTCCTTCTATGCCCCTTATTACTAGGTATGGGACTGTTGACGGCAGGTTGTGGGTCGATGCCAAAGGAATCTGCTAAAGCGCAATCTCAGCAACGTGGTGAGGGAAGACGTGGTAATAATGTCATACCTGTGGATGTAGCGATCGCTCGCACAGGCTTTTTAAGGGTACAACCAGTTTATACAGGGAATACTACGCCATATCGGACTGTTTCATTGCGATCGCAAGTAGAAGCCAGACTATTAGCTTTGAACTTAGACGTAGGTGATCAAGTTAACCAGGGGCAGAACGTGGGACTGTTAGATGATGCCATTTTGTTAACATCATTAAAACAAGCAGAAGCCGAACTAGCAGCCCTGCAATCAGAAGTTGCTAGGGCAGAGACTCAGGTTAGTAATGCCCGTGCAGAAGTAGAAAGAGCGCGATTAGAATTAGTGCAAGCAGAAGCCGACTCACAACGACAACAGGAACTGTTTCAAGCCGGTGCTATATCCCAACAAACTGCCGAACAAGCCCGCACCAAAGCCAAAACATCTGCCCAGTCACTAAGAGCTTTAGAAGATCGGGTACGTACAGAACAGCAAGCCGTCGCCACCTCCCAAGGTAGAGTCATAGCTCAACAAGCTGTAGTTGCTCAATTTAAAGAACGCCGCTCCTTCGCCCGTTTAATCTCGCCCATCACTGGTGTAATTACCCAAAGAATTACAGAACCAGGTAATCTTTTACAACCAGGTAATGAAGTTTTGCAGATTGCCGACTTTAGCCGTGTAAAAGTGGTAGTGCAAGTTTCCGAATTAGAACTATCGCAAATTCAAGTGGGACAATCTGTGCAAGTCAGCTTAGATGCTTTCCCCAATGAATTATTAATTGGCAGAGTTACACGCATCTCTCCAGTTGCTGATGCTACAGCGCGTTTAATACCAGTAGAAGTAGTAATTCCTAATAGTGATAATAAAATTGGCAGTGGACTGTTAGCAAGGGTCAGATTTGAACCCCAGACATCACAGCGAGTAGTGGTGTCCCAAGCAGCGATTCAAAAAGCCACAAAAAATAATAATTCGGCTGACTCTACAACAGCTACAAACCAGTCAGAGGAACGCAATGGTAAAGTCTTTGTAATTACAGACAGAGAAGGTAAAACCAAGGTGACAGCCCGTGCTGTAACGTTAGGGAGCAAAGCTGATGGCAATATAGAAATTTTATCTGGCTTAGAAGCTGGTGAAACCTATGTTGCGCGTAGTGGTAGACCTTTAAACGATGGTGATGCTGTAGTTCTTTCAGCTCTGTCAGAAACCACAAATTAAACCTTAAAAAATCACCCTATTCGGTGTTTTATTAGCCCTTTTATTGGAGACGAACAATAAATGCAGGAAATACAGAAGGGTGGCGGATTTAGTATTAGTACCATTTCCATCCGCCGACACATTGGTACACTCATGCTGGCTCTAGCAGTGCTAGTAATGGGTGTATTCTTTATTATCAAAATCCCTGTAGATTTACTACCATCAATTACCTACCCTAGAATTGGTGTGCGGATAGACGCACCGGGACTTTCTCCAGAAGTAGCAATTGATGAAGTCACCAGACCTTTAGAATCAGCCTTTTCTGCTACCGAGGGTGTGCTACAGATTTTTTCTCAAACTCGTGAAGGGCGGGTAAGTTTGGATCTGTATTTTCAACCAGGAGGTAATATTGACCAAGCTTTAAACGATGCGACAGCTTCCTTTAATCGAGCTAGAGGCAGATTACCAGATACTATTGAAACACCACGCTTATTCAAATTCGATCCTTCCCAGTTACCAGTTTACGAATTTGCCTTAACTTCGCCCTCCTTAGATAGCCTGGATTTACGGGTTTTTGCTGAAGAAGAACTAGTTCGAGAACTCGGTGTTGTCCCTGGAGTCGCATCAGTAGACGTATCAGGAGGAGTAAAAGAGGAAGTTAGAGTCAATTTAGATTTGGATCGTTTGCAAGCCTTGGGTGTGAGTTTGACTGATGTTTTGGATGAACTGAGAGACCGCAATCAAGATGTTTCTGGTGGTCGGCTTTTAGGGTCAAATTCCGAGCCATTGATTCGTACCGTGGGGCGTTTTCAAAGCGCAGATGAAATTAAAAATTTGTCTTTTGAGGTCAATTCTGCCCCAGATTCCAATACCCCATCTTCTGTTGTAAATCGTCGGGTTTTTTTGCGAGATTTTGCCGAAGTCCTGGATGGTTCCGAACAACAGCGCATTTTTGTTTTACTCAATGGAGAACCATCAGTTAAAATCAGCATTCAAAAACAGCCAGATGCTAACACAATTAATGTAGTTGATGGTGTAAAAAGACGTTTATCAGAACTCCAAGCATCGGGTGTAGTACCTGAAGGGACAATACTTACACCTACATTGGATGAGTCACAGTTTATCAGCAATTCCATTTCTAATCTTGTCACTTCCGGTTTAATGGGAACGGGACTAGCTGCTTTTGCGGTTTTATTATTCCTTGGTTCTCTGCGACAAACTTTTATTATTGTCATTGCTATACCTTTAGCGAGTTTAGCCGCCATCATTTTCATGGGAATATTTGGCTTATCCCTGAATGTATTCAGCTTGGGTGGTTTAGCTTTAGGTGTGGGTATTGTCGTAGATAACTCTATTGTGATGTTAGAGAACATCGCCGAGGGTGCAGGGATGACTCCCGGTAAAGATACTAAAACTCGCCTCAATCCCCAACAATTGATTCAACAGGCGGAAAAAAGTAGTCGGGAAGTAGAATCAGCTTTAATTGCTTCTACCAGTACCAACTTAGTAGCAGTAGTCCCATTTTTGCTGATTGGCGGCTTTATTTCCCTGCTATTTAATGAGTTAATTCTCACCATCACCTTTTCTATAGCCGCTTCTATTTTGATTGCGGTGACAATTATACCCATGCTCACCTCCCGTACCTTGGCGTGGAAGTTTTCTAGTGGGTTGAGTAAGTTTTGGCTGCTACAAGAATTTAACAGGCGCTTTGATACAGCGACAAACAGATATAGACGGTTTTTGAGTGATATATTGCGCTGGCGATTTTTAACAGTGGCGATCGCTATTATCGTCTTTGCTGGCGGTAGTTTGTGGATGGCTCCGCAAATTCCCCAAGAAATCCTACCTCGCATTAGTACAGGACAAGCCAGATTAAATGCTCAGTTTCCGCCTGGTACACCTTTAGAAACCAACCGCAGAGTGATGGCGATGGTGGATGATATCCTCCTCAAGCAACCAGAAACTGAATATGTCTTCACTACATCTGGCGGTGCGCTTTTTGGCACAAATGTCAATGCTAACCCTCTTAGAGGTACTAGCACTATTACCTTGAAACCAGGGACTAACACTGAAGCTTATATAGAACGAGTTACCAAAGAATTTAACCAGCTAAATTTAGTGGGAATTCGCTTGCGCCTTTCTGCTGGTCAAGTGCGGGGTTTAATCCTCAGCAACTCCCCAGTCCGTGGCGCTGATGTTGATATCATCCTTCAGGGTAACGATACAGAGAACTTAGAACAAGCTGGTCGAGATGTGCTGACTGCTTTGGAAGACCGCGCCACCTTAGTCAGATTCCGTCCTGATGCTGATGACCGTCAACCGGAACTGCAAATTCGTCCAGACTGGGACAGAGTAGCCAATTTTGGCTTAAGTACTAGAAATATTGGTGACACAATTCAAACGGCTATCCAAGGTAGTGTACCCACCCAACTACAACGCAGTAACCGTTTAGTGGATGTCAGGGTGCAGTTAAATG
>PWQB01000431.1 GCA_003556955.1 Nostocaceae cyanobacterium CSSed10_463m | reverse complement strand
GTACCAAACGGACACGCTTAATTTGCTTGATATTGTAGTAATTAAGGTCGTAGGTTCCCTTTAATTTCAGGGTTCCAATACCTTTTTTGTCAGAGAAGGTTATGGCTTTTCTAGTTTCTGAAAGCTTCCATCCGGTTGATTTATATTCAACTGAACGGCAATTTTTCTTAAACTTCGGGAAACCCTTTTTACCTTGAACCTTTTTCTTACAGTTATCGTAAAACCGAGCTATTGCACTCCAGGAACGTTCCGCAGCAGACTGTCTAGCCATTGAGTTGAGTTCATCAGCAAAGGAAAACTCAGCCGCGAGTACCGCACAATATTTATTGAGGTCATACCTACCAATGTTTTTGTGATCCATCCAGTAGCGCAAACACTGATTTTGGATGAACTGGGAAGTAAGAATCGCCTCATCAATAGCGCGATACTGCTTGTCTTTTCCTTTGAGCTTAAACTCGTAAACAATCATGGTTAGACCAATTGACCACAAATTTATGTTAGCATAATTCACATAAGACAGCTAAATAAATTTAGCTCATTCGCTTATATCCCCCAAATAGAATTTGGGGGTTTTACGCATCACGGCTGATAAGATCAATATTCCTCGCTGATCTACCTAACTCCTATGCTCAATCCCAATCTGGAAGACATCCAGTTGACCAAAGACGATTACGAACGCTACTCCCGCCATCTGATTTTGCCAGAAATTGGACTGGAAGGGCAGAAGCGTTTAAAAGCTGCAAGTGTTTTGTGTATTGGTACTGGTGGACTAGGTTCGCCATTACTGTTATATCTTGCAGCCGCCGGGATCGGACGTATTGGTATTGTAGATTTCGATATCGTCGATACTTCTAACCTACAACGCCAAGTTATTCACGGTACATCCTGGGTAGGTAAACCCAAAATTGAATCCGCAAAAAATCGGATACATGAAATTAACCCCCATTGTCAGGTTGACTTATACGAAACTCGCCTGAGTTCAGAAAATGCCCTAGATATCATTAGACCTTATGATATCGTCGTGGATGGCACTGATAACTTCCCTACCAGATACCTGGTTAACGACGCTTGCGTATTGTTAGACAAGCCAAACGTCTACGGTTCCATTTTCCGATTTGAAGGACAAGCCACGGTCTTTAACTACGAAGGTGGTCCCAACTATCGTGACTTATACCCAGAACCACCACCACCAGGAATGGTTCCTTCCTGTGCAGAAGGTGGTGTACTCGGTATTTTACCAGGCATGATTGGCATTATTCAGGCTACAGAAACAGTCAAAATTATCACCAAAAAGGGTAATACCTTAAGTGGAAGATTACTGTTGTATGATGCCTTAGAAATGAAATTCCGGGAATTAAAACTGCGTCCTAATCCCATTCGTCCAGTTATTGAAAAGCTGATAGACTACGAACAATTCTGTGGTATTCCCCAAGCACAAGCAGAGGAGGCTAAAAAGCAGATGGAAATGTCAGAAATGACCGTCAAGGAATTAAAAGAATTAATGGATAGTGGTGCAAAAGATTTTGTGCTGTTAGATGTCCGAAATCCTCATGAATATGAAATCGCTAAAATCCCTGGTTCTGTATTAATACCCTTACCGGATATTGAAAACGGTGACGTTGTAGCCAAGGTAAAAGAAATCCTCAACGGTCATCGCTTGATTGCTCATTGTAAAATGGGTGGACGGTCTGCCAAAGCTTTGGGTATCCTCAAAGAAGCGGGAATTGAGGGGACTAATGTTAAAGGCGGAATTAATGCTTGGAGTAAAGAAGTAGATCCTTCCGTTCCAGAACACTAAAACCATAATGATCGTAGAGACGTTCCGCCGGAACGTCTCTACAAGGGTTTCAAACCACGCACATTTAATCACTATTAAACCAGAGCAACGCAGAGATTTAACATACTCTTGAAGCAATAAACCCCGCCGGAGGTTCAAACCCCCGTCTAATAGCAAAAGTCGTCTAAAGACGACTGGGAAAAGATTTCAGTCCATTTTAAGGGATTTTAGCTATGAGCGCGGAAATTTCTTTCCGCGAGGGTTTTGTAGTTAGGAATTAATGCGCTTTTCCTGCACCCAAGTATAGTTCACCGACTTTGGGATCATCCAATAATTCTTGACCAGGGCCTGAGATAGCATCACGTCCTGATTCTAATACATAACCACGGTCAGCCATTTCTAAGGCTTTACGAGCGTTTTGTTCGACTAAGACAATAGCTGTACCAGTTTGATTAATTTGTTTAATTTGCTCGAAGACTTGCGTTACTAGGATGGGAGATAAAGCCGCAGAAGGTTCATCCAATAGTAATAAACTCGGTTCCAACATCAAAGCTTTGCCCATCGCCAGCATTTGACGTTCCCCACCTGATAGCGTACCAGCACGTTGACGACGGCGATCGCTTAATCTGGGAAACATGGTAAAAATTTTATCTTTTAAGGGTTTCAGGGGGATATCACGCACAAAAGCCCCCATTTCTAGATTTTCTTCAATACTCAGGGAAGGAAAAACATTAGAGATTTGTGGGACATAAGACATTCCCTTCCTCACAATTTGATTGGACTTTAGCCCAGCAATATTTTCATTTTTAAAGGTAATTGTGCCTGTGTGAGGAGTTAACAGCCCAAAAATAGTTTTGGCTAAGGTGGATTTACCCGCACCGTTGGGGCCAATAACTGTGACCAATTCACCGGGTTTTACACAAAAATTTACCCCTTGCAGGATATCTATATCTTTGCTGTATCCGGCGTGGACATCTTTAACTTCTAGTAAATACTCATTAGTCATTAGTCATTAGTCATTAGTCAACAGTCAAGTTAACAATAACTATAAACTGTTGACTAGATAATTTTACGGTGTTTTTTGCAAATCAGGCCGTTCTTCGGGAACGATCGCATCTGCTACAGGGCAAACTTGGATACATATACCACAATCTATACAGGTGGCAAAATCAATCCAATACCAATCGGTTCCTTTGACGTTTTTTCCTGGCCCTTCATGAATACAAGCTACTGGACAAGCATCTACGCAGTCAGCAACACCTTCACAAACATCAGTTACTATCGTGTGCGGCATTTTTTCGATTCCCTCTCTTTCGGATCAGCTATATCTAGCCTAGCAGGGGAAGAGGCAGGGGGCAGGGGGCAGGGGGGCAGGGGAGAAAAAGTAATTTTCAACTCCCTACTCCCCACTCCCTAACTAACGCAATGATTCATTCACTATTGAACCATCAGATTTAATCCAAGCAATTTGGCTAATGGCGCGATCGCTGGCGTACTGTCTCACAGTTTCTGCATCTCTGCCACCTAAGTCCATTTCTACCCTGACTAAATCTGTAGAATCACGCAGTTTTTGGGCATGGGCAAAGGCCGCTGCTTCCATATTTGCTGTTTCGGCTACTACTAACCAGTTACTAGCTGGGGTTGATTGCGGTAATTGCTGAGTAGATAACAAAACTTGATATAAATCTTCGATATTCAGGACAAAACCAATACCGGGAATATCTTCGCCTTGGGGATGATATAGTCCTAAAAGCTTGTCGTAGCGACCACCACGCCCTAAAACTCTGGCTTGTGAATCTGTATCACTGACGATTTCAAAGACTATGCCTGTGTAGTAGTCGATGGTTTGAATTAAGCTCAGGTCAAGAATTAAAGGAAATTCCCCTTCGGATTGTAATAACTCTACCACAGATTTGAGGTTATTTACTATTTCCTGCTGCTCCGGAGCTAAACCAAGACTACTGACTTTTTGCAAGACATCTCCACTGTCACCCCGTAAATCCATCATGATTCTGGCGCGATCGCGTAGTTCATCGCTCAAGGGTAAAGTATCGATGGCAATACGATCAAGATGGGCGATCGCACTGCGGACTTTTGCTTGGATATTTACCGGAAAGGCATCCAGGAGCGATCGCGTAATACCTGCTTCGCCTAAAATTAAATGCCAATTCTGCAAACCCAAAGCAGACAGACAATTTTT
>PWQB01000237.1 GCA_003556955.1 Nostocaceae cyanobacterium CSSed10_463m | reverse complement strand
GATGTTGAATGATATCTGTAAACCCGCCCCTACAGGGGATTGGGGAATGGGGAGTGTTTGCTATTTGTCTGCTTTATCCGCAACTCCTTCTAACTGTCGCCAACTAATGACTGTGAGTACAATGGCCGCAACTGCACCTGTGAATAAGGGAATGTCGTAACTAGGTAAGTTTAAACCAATGCGCTGATTCAAGTAATTGGTTAGGGGTTGCGTTAGAGAAGGTAAGACTATGACACCAAATACTCCTAACAGAATTACACTCAGCCAGGGAATCCACTGTTGTAGCTGTGCTACTTGATTTGGTTGATCCAAAATCCAGTGCTTGATTTGACTGTAGAATAAAGCCGCAATGCTACTACTGATGATCGGCGTAAAAATCCAGCCAATGGTGACTAAGCTAATTGATGACCAATTAATTGCATCTACTCCCACAGCTACCCAACTAAATCCAGCGATCGCACCTACAACTGCATGAGATGAGGCTACAGGTAAACCCTGAGAGGTGGCGATTTGCAGCCATAACCCACAGGTAATTAACACTGTCACCATACCAGTTAAGTAAATTTCTGGTGTAGCAGCAAATAAAATAGGATTGGCAATTTTCGTGGCTAAGGTTTGGGATACTTCCTGCCCAAATAATACAGCGCCCGTGAATTCTAAAATCCCAGCAATAATGATCGCCTGTTTCAAGGTGATGGCTTTAGAACCGACTGAGGTTCCCATTGAGTTGGCGACATCGTTAGCGCCGAGATTGCAGGCGACGTAGAAGGCTAGTAGGGCGATGAAAATTAACGTGATGGACATTTAGCATTGGGGTAGATGGAAAGAAAATAGCGCGATTCTCAGATAAATCAAAAGCAAGGGCTTATCGCAAAATATCGAGAAGCGCTATAAATATTTTCTACTGTTATCTTGTTTGCCCGGATTACGGATAAATTAAAATTTTATATGTTGCGGGATGAGGTGCGATCGCTTGCTCTACAGCTGCTGATAAGTTTTGTAATGGATAGCGATCGCTAATCAAGGCTTGAACATCGATCCGCCGCTTAAATACAATCTCCGCCGCTAGATTCTGAAGGCGATAGGATGAACTGTAACTACCCATCAAATCAATTTCCCGACGGTAAAGAATATTCGGGTTAATGGGGATTTCCACTTCATCGGGGAATTCTGCGAAAAACAAAATTTTACCACCTTTGCGGGTACATTCCAGGGCTTGAAAAAAAGCTTTGTCACTGGGAACAGCTAGCAGGGTGACATCAACACCCATTCCCCCAGTCAAGGCTTGAATTTTGGCAGGTAAATCAGGATCACGAGCATCAAAAGCCGCTTCTGCACCAACTTCCAAGGCTTTTTCTACTCTGGATGGTAGCAGATCCGTGGCGATCGCTTTCGCCCCAAAATGCTTCACCAACATCACAAACATTAAGCCAATTGGTCCCGCACCAGTTACCAAAACAGTTTGTCCGGGGGCAATTTGGGCTTTTTTCACAGCCTTCAGACAGCAGTTAGTTGGTTCAACAAAACTCGCCTCTTCAAAGCTGATATCATCAGGAATAGGAATCAACCCGCCATTCTGGACAATATGTCCGGGAACCTTGACATATTCAGCAAAACCGCCACCACTAGCATTAAATCCGGCTGTGGTCGAGATATTTTTATAGACATCGCACATGGAGAAATTATCATTCATGCAGTAGGCGCAACGCATACAAGGAATGTGGTGCATTACCGCTACCCGTTGTCCTACCTGCCAAGATTTTACTTCAGAACCTATTGCGGCGATCGTCCCGGCGGTTTCATGTCCAAATATGCGTGGTGGTTCATACAGGGGATAACGAATTTTTTTAATATCTGACTGACATAATCCCACAACTCCCACCTGTACCAGCACTTCATCTGCTTCCAGCGTCGGGACTGGAATTTCTTCGTAAGAAAGTTGATTAACGCCTCTAAATACCTGTGCTTTCACTTTAGTTTTTCTCACTCATCTTTCTTAGATTTAACACTTAGCGGGTCAGATTAGGTTAAGGTAAAAATTTAAAGAGGTTAGGTTTTGACCTCTATCGGTATTTATGAGAGTAAAGGTAAAATACAGAAATTCTTCAAGATGCGATCGCCTTTATGTTAGGTCAGTTACTAGACGGACGCTATCAAATCACTAAGGTTTTGGGTGCTGGTGGTTTTGCTCAAACTTATGTTGCTGAAGACACAAAACTGTACCGCAGTCTTTGTGTAGTTAAGCAACTCAAACCGATAGTAACTGATCCCATGACATTACAGGTTGCGAGGAGGTTGTTTGAATCAGAAGCACAGCTATTACACAAGTTAGGTACTCACGACCAAATTCCCCAACTATTGGCGCATTTTGAGGAAAACGAGGAATTTTTTCTGGTACAACAATTTATTGATGGTCATCCTTTGAGTGATGAACTCACCCCTGGAAAACGGCTGAGTGAAGCCTATACCATTGCCTTATTACAGAATATTTTGCAAACATTAGCCTTTGTCCATCAAAATCACGCCATTCATCGAGATATCAAACCACTAAACTTGATTCGCCGTAAGAGTGACGGGAAAGTTGTACTCATTGATTTTGGAGCGGTGAAACAAATTAATACACAGGTGTTGACTGGACAAGGTATAACTAAAATGACTGTAGGTATTGGTACAGCTGGCTATATGCCCAGTGAACAGAGTCGGGGTAGTCCGAGGTTAAGCAGTGATGTCTATGCAGTGGGAATGATTGGAATTCAAGCTCTCACAGGACTAATACCCCATCAGTTAGAAGAAGACATACAAAGCGCAGAAATTATGTGGCGGCATTTAGCGCAAGTCAGCCCACCTCTAGCAGATATATTAGATAGAATGACACGCTATGACTTTCGTGAACGCTACCAGTCGGCGGTAGATGCTTTAGCTGCTGTGCAGAACTTGGTGAATGCTTCTGCACCTACACAGCCATTCACCCATTCCAGATATATACCTTCACAACAACAACCAATTAATTCTGATCCTCCTCTGTATTCTCCTCCGCCCACAGTTCCCTTCCAGTATCGTCAAGAAATTCCTCAACAGTCTGCACCTGTTCCACCGGCTATATCTATTCCACCTACATCTGTTAAACAACTAAACGTAAAACTAGGTTTTTATTTGCAATGGGTGTTAGCAAATATTGTTGGTTTAATTGGGGGATCGTTTGTAGCGGCGATCGCCTATGCAATCATCAAGCCTCTTCTTGGTACAATCTTCAGTTATCAAGCTGTAGGTATTTCAATGGGCTTGACAATAGGATTTATGCAGTTCTTAGTATTGCGAAGATACCTCCCTATTGCTGAAAAGTCATGGCTGTTAGGAACTACTTTAGGTACTTGTATATCTATTTTATTATGCGGTTCTTCCCCTGAATATTCCCTACTTTTAGTAGGTCCCATAGTAGGGAGCATCCAATGGTGGCTTTTGCGCCCCTTTGTTGAGCATTCCGGCTGGTGGATTTTGGCTAATTCCTTATTTGGTTGGATGGGCGGTATTCTTTCGGGAGCTATATTAGTTTTGCTGTTAAAAAATCCGAAAAATTTCTAATTTAGATATTTGTCACAGCAGCAGGATATATTGGATATTTTTTCTGTTCTTGAATGTACATTAGCAAACATTTAGCAATATATTCATGACTTACGCAAAAATTGCCAAGAATCTTGATTTATTGAACCGCCAAGTCGCCAAGAACGCCAAGAAAACACAGATTCTGCGTAAGTCCTAATATTCTGCTAACTTAACAGGTACAGCGTTACCAATCATTTGTTCTAAGTCAGTTTTGGAACCTTCAAAGATAGTTTCGAGAACTAAGTGACATTTAATATATTATGATTTTATGACTAAAATTCTCCCAAAATTTTTGTTTACAGTATATGCCACTGGTAAATTTTCAAGTACAAACAGCCTGTATAGATCCTAAACAAATATTTTTAGCTTTGTCACAG
>PWQB01000038.1 GCA_003556955.1 Nostocaceae cyanobacterium CSSed10_463m | reverse complement strand
TTTAATCGATGAAGCTGGTTCTAGGGTACGTTTGATGAACTCCCAATTGCCACCAGCAGCCAAAGAGTTAGACAAAGAACTACGTCAAATCTTAAAAGAAAAAGACGACGCTGTTCGCGGACAAGACTTTGACAAAGCCGGCGAACTGCGCGATCGCGAAATGGAAATCAAAGGTGAAATCCGGGCGATCGCTCAAAGCAAAACCAGCGCCAATGGGACTGAAGGTGAAGAACCTGTAGTCAGCGAAGAGGACATTGCTCACATTGTCGCTTCCTGGACTGGCGTACCGGTGAACAAACTCACTGAATCGGAATCCGAGAAGCTGCTGCACATGGAAGACACCTTGCATCAGCGCTTAATCGGTCAAGAAGATGCGGTGAAAGCAGTTTCACGGGCAATTCGTCGCGCTCGTGTCGGTTTGAAGAATCCTAATCGACCCATCGCTAGTTTTGTCTTCTCCGGTCCGACTGGTGTAGGTAAAACCGAGTTAGCCAAGTCCTTGGCTTCTTACTTCTTTGGTTCCGAAGAAGCAATGATTCGCCTGGATATGTCCGAATACATGGAGCGCCACACAGTTAGTAAGCTGATTGGTTCCCCTCCTGGTTATGTGGGATATAACGAAGGCGGTCAATTAACAGAAGCCGTCAGACGCAGACCTTATACAGTGGTGCTATTCGACGAAATCGAAAAAGCTCACCCCGATGTCTTCAATATGCTGCTGCAAATTTTGGAAGATGGTCGATTGACTGATGCCAAAGGACGCACAGTAGACTTTAAGAACACCTTGTTGATTTTGACATCTAACATTGGTTCTAAGGTAATTGAAAAAGGCGGCGGCGGTATCGGCTTTGAATTTGCCGATGATGCTACCGAAACTCAATACAACCGCATTCGCTCCTTGGTGAACGAAGAACTGAAGCAATACTTCCGTCCAGAGTTCCTCAACCGTCTAGATGAAATTATCGTCTTCCGTCAGTTGAGCAAGCCAGAGGTGACAGAAATCGCCGACATCATGCTCAAGGAAGTATTTGGTCGTCTTACTGAGAAGGGTATCACCTTAGAGGTAAGCGATCGCTTCAAGGATCGCCTGATTGAGGAAGGTTACAGTCCCAGCTACGGCGCAAGGCCGTTACGTCGCGCGATTATGCGCTTGTTAGAGGACAGTCTAGCAGAAGAGATTCTGTCTGGTCGCATCAAAGATGGTGATACAGCCTTAGTTGATGTTGATGAAAATGGCATTGTCCAAGTTAGTTCTCAACAAACACGGGAGTTATTACCCCAAGGCGTTGAGTCGTAGTTAAGATTTGTAAAAGTTAAATAAGCGGTGGGGAATTTTGGTTCTCTACCGTTTTTTTGTGTATAAATATTTTGTTAGTAGTTATTTAATGTCTGGGCTTAGATAAAGTTGTAAGATTGTTGAGTCTACATCAATAAACCGCTAACAGATGCAGTTGAACTCAACAAAGAGGTTAAATTAATTCACAAGCTATTGATGATGATGTGAAATCTTAAGGATATAAATAATGTGGATTGAAAGCATAACTCTTAGTAATATCAAGTGCTTTCGAGAAGAAAAAATAGTTTTTACTCATAATGGTATAACTGGTACTAATGCAAAACCCTACTCTTGGATTACCTTACTAGGTGAAAATGGGGTAGGGAAAAGTACATTGCTTCAAGCAATGGCACTACTTTTATCGGGGCCAGAAGCCGCAAAAGAACTTCTTCCCCGTCCTACAGGTTGGGTTTGTGACTCCTCTAAACCTGGAAAAATTGGTGCTGTAGTGCATCAAGATGAGGGAGATACAGGTGTTTATGGTACAAAAAAAATCACTAAAACTTTTTCTTATTCATACTTTGTTACTGGTGACACACCCACCACTATTACGGTAGGTAGAGATAAAAAAGAAACTTATACTGAACCTGCACTAATTGAAGAATATTCGAGATTATTAAGTTGGTTGCGGACTAATGCGTTTGCTTCAAACACAAAAGGGTGGTTTGCGGTAGGTTATGGGGCTTTTCGTCGGCTAACCCGTATTAGCCAAAGAATGTTACCCAGCTTAGATACTCCAAAGCGATCTAGTAACTTTATTACACAGTTTGATGAAGATAGAGCAATAAGTTCATTTGAGCAGTGGATGGTTCACCTAGAATTTCGTATTGCTAAAGGAGACACTGAAGCAATTAAAATGCGAGACATAGGAGTAAAAGTGATTGAACGTCTACTTCCAGGAGAAGCCAAAATTGCTGAAGTCACTGCTGATGGTCAAATAAAATTTTTGGTTAATGGTCGCAAAGTACCAACTATTGGTTTATCTGATGGTTATCGTAGTGTTATAGCCTTAGCTGGAGATTTAATCTGGCGATTAATGCAAGCATTTCCTGATTTAGAAGACCCTACTCAAGGTTCCGGTGTAGTTTTAATTGATGAATTAGATATTCATCTTCATCCATATTGGCAAAGAAAAATCGCTGGTTGGTTGAGAGAAGTTTTTCCCAATCTACAATTTTTTATTGCTACCCATAGTCCACTTATAGCTGCTGGTGGAGGAGAAGATGCACTTACCCTGCGTTTAGAATTGGTAGATGGCGAAGTGGAAGTGAAACAAGTAGATAATATTTCTGCTTATGATGCTGACTATATTCTCAGAAGTCCAGCCTTTGGATTAGAGTCTACTCATTCACCTGCTGCACAGGATAAAATCAGACGTTTCTATGAATTAGAAAAAAATAGAGATAACCTTAATCAACAAGACAAGCAAGAGTATGAGCAACTTAGGAAATTTATGCAAACATCACAGCCAATTGGTGGACCACCTGAACCTGGTAGTTTAGAAGCTAGAACTAAGGCTTTTTTGGAGGAAAATCTACCTTGATTCCTGTATTGCGACCAAATCAACCACCAAAAGTTTTAACCCGAAATTCCCAAAAGTGGTTAAAAAAATTACAAGACTCTCTCAGTCATTTAGAAACAATAAAAGCTCAAGCACCAGTCAATAAACAACAATTAGCCCAAGCGCAAAAAGAAGTTGAAAAAAATATAAATAAGTACAGGAATAAAGAAATTAAAGAAGTTTTAGAAACAATATTTCATGGTAAGTGTGCTTATTGTGAAAGTAAAGTTACTACTACAGGATATGGTGAAATTGAACACTTCTGCCCAAAAAGTAATTCAAGGTGTATTAATTTAACTTTTGAATGGAGTAACTTATTACTATCATGTCAGAAATGTAATGATGCAGGGCATAAAGGTACAAAATTTCCATTAGATGCAGACGATAATCCCTTATTGATTAATCCAACAGATGAGAAAACAGACATAAATATACACCTACGGTTTTCTTGGGATTCAATAATTGGTACTAGAGTTGAAGGAATTGATACACGCGGACAAGTCGTTGAAGATATATTTGATCTCAATTCTCAACGTGGGACAAGAAAAGAGTTAGTCAATCATCGAAACCAGCGTGTTAAACAGATGCTGGCACTGCTAAAAATTGCTAGACAGAATGGAAATCAAGACGCTATTCAACTTTTATTAGAACATTGTCAACCTAGTGCAGAATATAGTGCTTTTGCCATTGTGCATATTCTTCCCCATCTTGCTCATGATTTTCAGAATCCAGAGGCGATTAATCTTTTAAAGAAAGTTAGCACAAATAGTCATACTTATTATGCATTTGCTCGTGTTGACCAACTGCCATAGTTATACTTCTAGATATACCAAAAGTATCGAATAAATAAAACTTTGTATTGTTAGTTAAAGTCAGACTAAATTTAAAGCGGTAGAGGATGTATTTTCTCTACCGTTTTTGGTGGTGAATTTTAATTATTTAGTTTTCCCCAGGTGCCAGCTTTAAAGGATACAATGGCTCAGATCCATTTAATTGCCAAATTCTAAATACCAATGCAGCAGCTACAGTTAACCAGACACAGGAAAAAGATAAAATCATTCCCGCTAAAGGAACTGTTTGCCAATA
>PWQB01000341.1 GCA_003556955.1 Nostocaceae cyanobacterium CSSed10_463m | reverse complement strand
TGAAAAGGGGGGCTAAAGTCCTCAAAGTCCCCCTTCTTAAGGGGGATTTAGGGGGATCTCCAATGTGCAAATATCGTTAACCGAACAGTATTGATTTCAAATGGTGCAAGATATAAGCCTTTGAGGGAATGAAACAGCCCTGCCCAATTATGGGGTAACAAGAATTTTCCAAGTCCCCCAAACTTGGGGGATTTAGGGGGCAAAACAGGCTCAAACGCATACAGGCAGGACTTGTGTGTACACGATAGTTGAGAAGGGGGGGGGAATTTTCTTAAAGTCCCCCTTTTTCTACGCCGAAGGCGCATCCCCGAAGGGGTTTAGGGGGATTTAGGGGGATCTAGAATGTTTTGCTACCAACAATCAGACTTTTAAAACATCCTCTTAGTAATGATTCAGATTAATTCCTGCTTCTTTAGCCATTGCTTCTAACCCTTTGGTTTCTAGAGTTTTGATGGCTTTGGTGGAAAGTTTCATTCTGACCCAGCGATTTCCACCAGCCCACCAAACACGCTTGTTTTGTAGGTTGGCGTGTTGCAGGCGTTTGGTACGACGGTGTGAGTGAGAAACGGCGAAGGCGTTATTTGCTTTTTTACCAGTTAGTTCGCAGCGACGAGACATAACAATTTTCTCCAGTTTACTATTTTAATACAACCTTTCCATTTTAGTCTGCATCTGGATTTAAACGCAGAGGAACGCGGAGGTAAACGCAAAGGTAGGCGGAGGGCTTTTATTTGCTGGCTTGTTCTTGCAGCTTAGTAAGCACTTCGTTGGATCTCTCGACAAAGGATTTCATCCCTTCAGCGTCAAATCCTTTTTGAGACATTAGGGCTAAGTCGTAGACGTGTTGACAAATCATGTTCACTAAGGGATTTGTGGATGTCTGACCGTCTTCCTGAATAATACTACCTTGGTTGAGGTTGGCTAGGTTTTGAATCAGGGGATGAGCTGTATTGACCAATAATATGTGTTCTTCGGGAAATTCTGCATTTTGCTGCTGCATCATGGCGTTCATGTCTCGCAAGCGGCGCAGGATTTCTGGTAATAGTACCATTGCTGGTGGTGTCCCTTGAGGATCGTCTGATTTTAGGGCTTCGGTACGGATGTTTAGTTTGGGTTTGTTGAGGGATTTCTCAAATATTTCTTTGATTACCTCACTTTTGGTTTTGTTGGTTGTGGGGTCAACTATTTCCCCGGTTTTGTCTTGATCTAGGAGGGTGTTATCTAGGTCGGAATCTACCCGTGTAAATTTGACATCGGAGTATTCCCGTTCTAGGAAGTTGATAAAGTGGGTATCAATGAAGGAGTCCATAAATAGGACTTCTAAGCCTTGATTTTTGTGCAGTCCTATGTATGTAGCTTGGCTGGCTTCATCGGTGCTGTAAAATACTCGATTTTCGTGACGTTCTTTGTTACGTTCTAAGTATTCTTTGAGGGTTGTATATGGAAGACTCGATGAGTTAGCGGCGACATCTTGCCATACATCGCCTTCTGCTGATTGTACTTCTACGGCTGGGGTTTCGGCTTTTTTTCCTAGTTCGGCGGTGGTGCGGAAAATGATGATGTCTTCAATTTGTTTTTTAAATTTCTCGTCGTTGAGGACACCAAATTTGACAAATGTGCCGAGATCCTTCCAAGCACTGATGTATTGTTCCCGGTTGTCCCGGTATAGTTCTTTCAGGCGATCGCCTACTTTCTTAGCTATATAATCGCCGATTTTCCGGACTGTGCGATCGCCTTGCAATGCACTCCGGGAAACGTTCAAGGGAATATCCGTGCTATCAATCACACCCCGCATGGGCATGAGGAATTGCGGTACAATCTCTTCGCAGTTGTCGCTGACAAAAACTTGATTGCAAAATAGCTTAATTTGCCCTTTAGTCACATCCACATCGGGGCGCATTTTGGGAAAATACAAAATCCCGTTGATGATAAAGGGGTAATCAGTATTTAAATGCACCCATAACAATGGTTCTTCTTGAAATGGGTACAAATAGCGGTAAAACTCTAAATAATCTTCTTCACTCAGGTTATTAGCCGACTCCCGCCAAGGTGCTTTTTGCCGATTTAATACTTCACCATCCAATTTAATTGGCACTGGCATGAAGTCGCAGTAAGTATTGACAAGATTCTTAATTCGTGCTGGTTCTAAAAATTCCTCTTCCTCTCCTTGGAGGCTAAGAGTAATAGTAGTACCGCGAGTGGTGCGGGGTGATGCTTCTAAGGTAAATGCAGGAGAACCATCACAAGTCCAGTGGACAGCTTCCGCCCCTTCTTTGTATGAGAGAGTATCAATTTCTACTTTTTGCGCCACCATAAAGGAGGAGTAGAAACCCAAACCAAAGTGACCGATAATCGGTTGATCTGATTTGCCTTCATACTTGTGAATAAATTCTTCAGCACTGGAGAAAGCTACCTGATTGATGTACTTTTTAACTTCCTCTGCTGTCATCCCAATGCCGTTATCGGTGATGGAAAGGGTTTTTTTATCTTTATCGATAGCCAGTTGAATTTCTGGTTCACCAATGTCTCCCGTAAATTCCCCGGCGCGGGATACCATATTCAGCTTTTGGATGGCATCTACAGCGTTGGATACCAGTTCCCGCAAGAAGATTTGATGGTCTGAGTACAGTGATTTCTTGATGATGGGGAAAATATTCTCAGTATGAATACTGATAGTGCCTTGTTCTAACATAACTTTGGTTTAATAAAATTTGCCTAATGTGAATTTTAAGGGAATAGTGGTGGCGATCGCTTCCCCAGTCTAGGTTTGTTTACACCCTAATCCTGATGCGGATTTCCCTACTCGTGGTAGAATAATATGGATATGCGGAAGAGTCCCGACATAATTTCTCTCAATTTGCCAGCAACAAATCAAAAGCAGATTACCCCAGTGGCGGATGTATCTAAGTGCTGCTCTATTTTTTCTCTAATACAAAAAAATAGTGGTAAGGGTGAACGGGATCGATAAATTCTTCTTTGACGGTCATTCCAGCGTTAGCAATAGAGTTTAAAAGCCGCTTTTTAGAATATCCTTTCAGTCCAATTTCCCAGTAGTGCTGATTGGATATTGGCTTTTTACTCCAAAACTTTGGTATTTTAAGGCAAAAATATCTTGAGCGGTATGTGTAAGAAAATCTGATCTGTAATGCCAAAAATTGTGTGTTGTAAGGCAACGAAATCACTAAAAATTTTTTTGTTGCTGCTGCAAGTTTTTTCAGGGCTTGTTCTGACTGTTCGTAAGGTAAATGTTCCAAAACTTGAAACAGTGCGATCGCATCAAATTTATCTTTTGGTAATGAAAAATCTCTTGTTAGATCCAAAACTATATCTGGTTCTAGATTAGGATCAATATCAGCAGTAGTAACGTTGTAGCCGTTACGTTTGAGTATATCTGTAAATAGTGAATTAAAAACCCCAATTTCCAGAACATTTTTCACCTTATTACCAAGTGTAAACATCAGCCGTAATTGGTGGTGGAAACTGATGAATCTATCTTTTGATAAATATCCTGACTTTTTAAGGTCTAATGATGTGATGAGTTCCATAAAAAATGCCTGACTATTTTAATTAAATCACAAATAATGTGTGTATACAATTAAAGTTGTACCAAAAAAGTAGCTCAATTAACGACGAATATTTTTGTGGACATGAACGAACTATTTGAAGACTAAACCAATCAATTGGTGACAAAGAATGTAAAAACGTTAAATGGAAGGCCTCTACAAGAGTTGGATATCAGGGATATTTAATTTCAGAAGATGTCTAATGTTTCTGAAAGAGATAGAGAGGGCTGAAGCCCTCACTACGAGCGTTTTACTCTAAAACTTTGACGGTGGATGGTGAGATGGTGACTTTAACCGGCATGGTTTTACTGAAGCTTAAACCCTGCTCTCCTTTATCAATGAAAATTGTGTCTCCAGAGATAAATGTATTTTCTAATAATTTAGTGGCTAGGGGGTTTTCTACTTCTCGCTGAATCGCCCGTT
>PWQB01000094.1 GCA_003556955.1 Nostocaceae cyanobacterium CSSed10_463m | reverse complement strand
TGGTAGCGTATTCAAAAGAATTTTTGGCGAGTTATTTCCCTGGCAGTTAATTACAGCCAAGGGAGATTCGCTATATATATTGCCTATAGCCCATGGTATTAAAGACAAATCCATTCACATAAATGCGCAAAGATGGTATGCCATTAAAGATTATCCGGAAAACTATGCCCTGCTCATGAAAAGTGAACATGGCTTGCCTGTTCTAATAACGGGAAATGAAATTTTGAAACTAATTGAAGCAGAAAGGATTAGCGTCGTCATTTCCGCCTTTGATATCCATTACAAGGAGTAAATGTTCATAAGAAGTTCTATTTTGGCAAAGTCACAAAAAGGAAAGTAACTCAGTCATCGATTTTTCGACGGTTCAAAACTCAGAATCACAAACTACAGCAAGAATTACCCCCAAAGTATGAAACAACGTAAAAAACTCATTGAAGTCGCTCTTCCATTGGAGGCCATCAATAAGGAATCTCTACGAAGGAAGCAAAAAGCCCCTAAGGGTTGGCCAACATCATTTCACAAATGGTGGGCACAGCGACCACTTGCTGCTGCAAGAGCTGTACTATTTGCACAAATTGTAGATGATCCATCGTCTTTGCCAGAGTTGTTCCCTAGCGAGCAAGAACAACAAAATGAACGTAAACGTCTCTTGAAAATAATTGAAGAACTGGCATTATGGGATAATACATCCAATACATGTTTATTAGAGCGTGCAAAAACAGAAATTCAAAATAGTTGGCAGCGTAGTTGTTTAGATAATTTGAATCATAAACACAGGTCTGAACTTTTTTCACAAGACTCTCTACCAATAATATTAGATCCTTTTACTGGTAGTGGTAGCATTCCACTGTCTGCCCAGTGGATGGGATTTGAAACATGTGCAAGTGACTTAAACCCGGTATCAGTATTGATCAACAAGGCAATGATTGAGATTCCCTTCCTTTTTAAAAGGAAGGAACCAGTGAATCCTGTTTGGCATCAGAAGAACAAGTCAGAAAAAATGGGTAAGAAATGGGAGGGTGTCCAAGGACTGGCCGAGGATGTGCGATATTATGGTGAATGGGTGAAAAAGGAGGCCGAAAAAAGGGTAGGGCACTTATATCCGAAGGTGAAAATTACTCAAGACATTGTAGATGAACGACCAGACCTGAAACAACATCTCGGAAAGTCACTCAGCGTTATAGCCTGGATCTGGGCACGCACAGTAAAAAGTCCAAATCCGGCTTATACTAACGTCCTTGTTCCACTAGTTTCCAATTTTATGCTATCGAGTAAAGCCGGAAAAGAGGTTTATGCAGAACCGGTGATCGAGAATGGTCATTATCGATTCATAATAAAAAATGGAAAACCGAAAAATGCAGAGCGTATTAGGCGAGGTACCAAGCTAAGTCGTGGTGCAAATTTTGAGTGTATTATGTCGAATACACCAATATCAGGAAATTACATCAAGTCTGAAGGCAAGGCTGGGCGTATGGGTGTCAGACTTATTGCCACAGTAGTCGAGGGCAAGCGCGGTCGTATATACCTTTCTCCTACTGCTGAGCAAGAGGAAACAGCGACTAGTGCAAAACCTGAGTGGAAACCAGAAAATGAATTGATTGGTAAATGTAGAGACCAGCTACCATTATATGGCATGAATTATTTTGCAGATATTTTTACTCCTCGCCAGCTTCTATCGTTGACTGTTTTATCCGAGTTAATTGGTGAAGCTATGGAAAAGGCAAGAAATGATGCTATCAAAGCCGGTGTTTCACGGAATTCTATATCACTGCAGGAACTGTCTTCATTAGATGAAATAAAAAACTCGTGTGACTTAGTTGGTGCTAAGGCCTACTCTGAAGCCGTAGGTATTTATCTCGCTTGTATTATTGATCGTATGGTTTATTATGGTTCAAGCCTTACCACATGGCTTCCTAAAGACAATGCTCTTCGTGATTGTATGCCTCGTCATGCACTTGCAATGGTTTGGGATTTTGCTGAGGCTAACCCATTTGGCAAGTCAAGTGGGGATGTTTTAACATGTACTAATGTAATTGCCAATTACCTAGATGTAGCAACACCAACCAAGCCAGCACTTGCAGTTCAGTCTGATGCTGCAACAACTTGGAACGGGTCTTTTGTAATAAGTACTGATCCTCCCTATTATGATAATATAAGCTATGCAGATTTATCTGACTATTTTTATATATGGCTACGACGTTCATTGAGATCTATATATCCTGGGCTGTTTGCAACCGTAGCTGTTCCAAAAGAAGAGGAACTAATAGCTGCATCATACCGGCACAATAGTGCTGAAAAGGCTAAAGCATATTTTCTAAGTGGTATGACAAATGCGCTTAGGAATTTATCTAAACAGTCAATCCCGGGTTATCCACTAACGATTTATTATGCGTTCAAGCAATCAGAGACAAATCAAGATGCTGGAACTGCTAGTACTGGTTGGGAAATATTTCTTGAAGCGGTTATTCGTGCTGATTTAACTATTTCTGGAACATGGCCATTACGCACGGAAGGTGCAGGGCGAATGATTGCATCAGGTACCAATGCACTCGCTTCTAGCATAGTGCTTGTCTGTCGAAAACGTGAACAACATGCACCAATTGTCACTCGAAGAGATTTCGTTTCTGCTCTCAAGTCTGAATTGCCCAAAGCATTAAATTATCTACAGGAAGGCAACATTGCTCCTGTTGATATGGCTCAAGCTTCTATAGGACCCGGTATGGCCATTTTTACACGTTATGAAAAAGTTTTAGATGCACATGGCCAATCAATGAAGGTAAGAGAGGCACTTGAATTGATTAACCATACTTTAGACGAAGTACTAGCAGAGCAAGAGGGAGAGTTCGACTCCGACACTCGCTGGGCTGTCTCATGGTTCGAACAATCAGGATTTAACCAAGGAGAATTCGGTGTTGCAGAAGTTTTGGCTCGTGCGAAGAACACTAGTGTTGCTGGTATGGTCCAGGCCGGTATTCTGTCTTCATCGAAAGGAAAGGTAAAACTGCTCAAACCAGAGGAACTTCCTAAATCCTGGGACCCGGAAAAGGAATCGCGCCTGACAACCTGGGAGATGGTACACCACTTGATCCGGATCAATCAGCAACAAGGCGAATCGCCTGCTGCGGCTCTCATTGAAAAACTGGGATCGAAAGCTGATCTTGCACGTGATCTTGCGTATCGCCTTTACAGTATTTGTGAACGAAAAAAACGTACTTCCGAAGCTATCTGGTACAACGGCCTGGTCCAAAGCTGGACGGAAATGACCCGCCTTGCCCAGGATATGCAAACGCAATCCCGCACCGGAACACAATCCAGTTTATTTGAAGAGGATAATTAAGTTATGGCTATTACAAATCATCAACGTGTCGGACAAGCATTAAATCTGTTAAGAGATGGACTGGCTCCATTCGTGGATCGCGAAGTGATGTCTGCAGCAAAAGAAGGCCTGGTTCCAAAGGATATCCTACATAGGTATGCAGAGGATCCCAATCTGGCGGATAAAACCATCCAGGAATGGGATGTTGCTCCGCTTATGAGACTCATGAACGAGTCGTGGAACACCGTATTCAAAAAGACACTGGGATATGCGGAGAGGTCCATTTTAAGTGAACTTCGTGACTGGCGCAACAAATGGGCGCACCAGGCGACTATCACCAGTGATGATGCGGATCGGGTCCTGGATTCCGTAGTTCGTTTTTTGAATGCTATTGATGCGCCAAAAGAAGCTGCTGAGGCACAGCGAATGAAACAAGAGCTCCGACGACTGATCTTCGAGGAGCAAGTAAGGGGAGAGAAACGGAAGTCCTCGAAGAGTTTAATTGAAGGTGCAGCGACCGGTACACTAAAACCATGGCGGGAAGTGATCACTCCGCATCCAGATGTGGCCAGTGGACGATATCAGCAGGCGGAGTTTGCCGCCGATTTGTGGCAGGTTCATCTTGGTGAAGGAACGGATGAGTACCGCAAACCCAAAGAGTTTTTCCGAAGAAC
>PWQB01000775.1 GCA_003556955.1 Nostocaceae cyanobacterium CSSed10_463m | reverse complement strand
TTCCCCACTCAGCACTCAGCACTCAGCACTCAGCACTCAGCACTTTCCCCACTCAGCACTCAGTACTCAACACTTTCCCCACTCAGCACTCAGCACTCAGCACTTTCTCCACTCAGCACTCAGCACTCAGCACTCAGCACTTTCCCCACTCAGCACTTTGATAAACGTGCTGTTCGCATTGCTTGGACAAATTGTTCAAACAAATAGTCAGCATCGTGAGGGCCAGGACTAGCTTCTGGGTGATACTGAACCGAGAAAATCGGCAGAGACTTATGACGTACCCCAGCCACCGTCTGATCATTCAGGTTGAGGTGGCTAACTTCCACCACTGTGGTAGGTAATGAATCTGGGTTAATAGCAAAACTGTGGTTTTGGCTAGTAATTTCTATCTTCTGCTTTAGTCCTGCGGGCTGATTTAAACCCCGATGACCAAATTTTAGTTTATAGGTTTCTGCTCCTAGAGCGTGACCTAAAATCTGGTGTCCCATACAAATACCAAAGATGGGTTTTTGACTTTCTAGTAATGCTTTGGCTGTAGCAATACCTTCGGTAACGGCTGCTGGATCTCCAGGGCCATTGGAAAGAAAGATGCCATCTGGATTATATTGGAGAATTTCCTCTGCTGATGTATCTATTGGTACTACAATAACTCGACAACCGTAACTGGCTAGACGACGCAAAATGTTGCGTTTGACACCAAAATCAAGGGCAACAACAGTAAAAGATTCATTGACATTGACCACAGACTCTGAGTTAAATTCCCAAGCCGGAATTGTCGCTTCTGTCCACTCATATACAGAAGGAGTGGTGACTTGACGTGCCAAATTTAAACCAGCCATGCTAGGTGCTGCCTGTACCTGCTCTAACAATTCCACCTCATCGAGAATTGTCGAAATACCACCATTCATCGCGCCTACTGTGCGAATTTTGCGGGTGAGAGCGCGGGTATCAATGCCGTAAATACCAGGGATTTGGTGTTGATTGAGGTAATCAGGTAGGGATTGGGTAGAACGCCAATTACTAGGGCGATCACAAATATTGCGAGCGATAGCACCAGCACACAGTGGCCGAGCCGATTCTTCGTCCTCAAGATTAATGCCAGTATTCCCTAACTCAGGATAGGTAAAAATGACAATTTGACCGCAATAACTAGGGTCAGTCAGAACTTCTTGATATCCAGTCATGCCGGTATTGAATACCACTTCCCCGATTTTGGTTCCCGTTGCACCAAAAGACCAACCGCGATAAGTAGTTCCATCGGCCAAGACAAGTAAAGCAGGTATTGAGTCAGTTAGGGGCATAAATGATTAAAACAAAAAAATAGGGTTAAATATGGGCTGTGGGGATTGTCCCCCATTTCAAAATAGGGACTTATTCTATCCACCCCCAAGAAGTGTAGCAAAGCTTGACCTTGGCTATAGTGGAAGAGTCTTGATCTTTATTGGTGAATTTTCTTCAGTGATCAACACTCAGCAGTTAACAGTTAACAGCAAGCAGTCTTGAGTCCCCAATTTAGCTAATACTGCGAATATTCATTATCTCATGTGGAAGTCCCCCTACTGGATTTTCTGAGATTCCCCCAGAATCAATGGCAAAACAAAATTAAATTTGTAGTTCTTTACACAAGTAAAATTGAAGTTAATTATGCTTCAGTCGTTTTTATCCCGTGCAACCCTAATTTTTCTCTCCAGCACTCTCGCAGTTTTAGGTGTTGCTTGTAATCAAAAAACTGGGAGTGAGCGCAGTTTGCCGGAGACCAGCCAAGACTCTTCTGGAACTATTAACCATCAAAATTCTGTAGTCGGTCACAACTTAGCAGTATCCCGTCCGGTTGAACCCAAAGCACCAGCAGCAATACCACTCTCGGAACCTGAGATCAATTCCTTTGAAATGGGTTTAGATAAAGCTGTAGGGGATTGGAGCATCAGTCAATCGGCTCAATCGCCAGATGATTGGAAATTGGTCGTGAGTCAATACCAAGATGCGATCGCGCTGATGGAAAAAGTGCCACAACAGAGTTTGGAGTTTGACACAGCCCAAGCCAAAATTGCTGAATATCAAGGACAGGTCAAAACAGCCCAACAAAAAGCTAATTTTCGCCCCGTTCCGTTACCAAAGCCAAATAATCAGCCCATTGTCGTCACTGTTCCCCAACCGCAAAAGAACTCAGTTCCTTCCCCAACTCCACCTGCACCCCCACCACAGCCACCAGTCAAACCCGTCTCACCGATTTCCGCATTACTCGCCCCAGAAAAAGCAGTATTTACTGCCCCTATTAAACGACGCATAGGTGGAACGCCAATTGTGGAAGTCACTTTCAACAATCAACATAAATTTGAGATGATTGTGGATACAGGAGCAAGTGGCACTGTCATCACCCAACAAATGGCCAATACCTTGGGAGTTGTGCCAGTGGGCATAGCCAAGGCAAATACTGCCAGTGCTAGAAAAGTAGAATTTCCCATTGGCTATGTTGATTCGATGGACGTTGCGGGGGTGAGAGTGAATAAAGTCGCCGTTGCGATCGCCGGCGAACAGTTAGACACTGGTTTATTAGGTCACGACTTTTTTGGTAACTACGATGTCACCATTAGACGTAATGTTGTGGAGTTTAGCCCGCAATCACGCCTAGAAATTAATTCTGTAGAAACTCAACCAGCTGTACCAATTTTTCCCAAGCAGAACCACTCTGAAGAATTTCCCTAGACACACTCACACCTTGAGCATGATCTAATAACGGAATTGCCCCCGCTACTTGCAATGCTAAGGAAGCATTTAATGCTACAGCGTCCTGTTGTGCCTGAGTTCCCTTACCTTGTAATACTGCCTTGAGAATTACTGCATTTTCTTGGACATCTCCACCCCGGAGTGCTGCCAGAGGAGCAGTATTTATCCCTAATTCTTGAGGATTCAAAGTAGTTAACTGCACTTTCCCTGCTGATAAAACTGCTAAATCAGTGATATCTCCTAAACCCGCCTCATCAAGTTTTTCTCTTCCATGCAGCACAATTGCTTTTTCTTTGCCCAAATTATTTAGGGCTTGGGCAACCGTGGTTAACAGTTTGGGCGTAAATAGCCCGACTACTTGCCCACTGGGATGTAAAGGATTCACTAATGGCCCCAGGAGATTAAATATTGTTCGTACTTTTAAAGTCCGGCGCAAAGCACCAACCGCTTTAAGTGCGGGATGCCATCCAGGGGCAAACAAGAAAGTAATACCTACCTCTTGGACTGCCGCTTGTACTTTTTCCGGAGACGCGCCCAGATTGACTCCCAATGCTTCCAAGACATCCGCGCTACCTGTGAGACTAGAAGCAGAACGATTGCCATGTTTAGCAACGGGTACACCGTAAGCAGCAGCCACAAAAGCAACGGCTGTGGAAATATTAAACGTTGATGAGCCATCGCCACCAGTGCCACAGGTATCTATGAGAGTGCTGGGTGCTGATTGCTGAGTTCTGAGTTCTGAGGATTGGGATTGAGATTGTAATACTTGGGCCATCCCCGTCAACTCGTCTGCGGAAATGCCTTTAAAATTTAGTGCTGTTAAAATTGCCCCTGATAGTTCTGGGGGAACCGCTTCAGTTAACCACCCTTGCATTAATTCCGAGGCTTGAATGCGAGTCAATGATTGACTATCCATTAATTGTTGTAGCAACAGATGCCAGTTAGCAGAAGTTGTCATAGTCTTAACCTTCCTTTAGGTATAGCTCAGTTGAGGATATGGGAGCTATCCTACCGAAAAATGGCAACTTAGCCCTTCAAGAGGAGGAAAGGGCGCAGGGGGTAGGGGTGAGGCAATGCATGATTCAACCCAAATTTAGTTAAGAGAAGGTTATAAAATAGACAAATTTTAGGTAGAATCAAATAATTGTCGGGTTTTAGTTATAGAATTTCATTTTAAAAATACGGAATTTATAGGGGGAATTTTGTATACCTCAAAAAGTGTTCAAGTAGGGGATAAAGTTTTAATACTACGCCCAGCCTACGTAATTGGAAAAGTTGGCGTAGTTTGTGGCTTCGAGTCCCATTCGGAGAATCCAGTGGGAACACGTTGCATTATCCAAGTAGAAGCAGAAAATATGATGGTGTCACTCACCCCGGATGAGTTTAAGCTACTTAGTCCGGGATTTCAGTAATTTCACGGTGTCATCGGTGGTTCTGGTTCTTTAGCAATGCTCAGTTGTTTTTTGCTGCGTTTCAACTGTTTCCAAAGAGTTTTAATTTTTTTATAAGCTTGTTGGGGAGTTAGTTTCCCTGATGTTTCTAAATTTGAGATGTAACCGACTCTTTGAGCAAATTCTTGGAGATTGGCATTAAATACTAAATGTTCTGGCTTAAATTGACCATAGTAACGACTACGAGGGTAAATAAATTGGTTTTTATCGTCCTGATTAAGCTCTGCCATCAGTTGACCCCCTATTAATGATTGTTTATGAATAATCCACTAATCTAGCAACTGGCGTGACTAATTGTCTGCCAATTTGTCAAAAATTTTTCTCAACTTAGTTGATCAAGCGGAAAAATAGTAGAGACACAAATCGTCAGTGTCTCTAAAGGTTTTGCTCATCTTTCAGAAAAAATCGCCTTCCCTATTAACACTGGTTGTGGTGTCAATTGACTAATGGGGGCTGGTTGCATATCTCGGTAGTCTAGCAATTGCACTAAAATTAAGTAAGCGATCGCTAACAGAATAGAAATTGCACCTGTAACAACTGCAACGATTTTAGAGCGATTCATAAGTATTTCCTTTGAGAATGTTTTCCGTAGATTATAAAACTTTACTATCAGTGCCAGTTAATAGAAAATAAGTATCAAACAAAATACCCAATCAACTTGATCATTTATGATGATGGATATGCACATCCAGCAAATTTAAATTGGGTCACTGATCGATAAATATGGATAAACAACCAGTACAAGTAATTGGAGGTGGACTAGCTGGGACAGAAGCCGCTTGGCAAATAGCCCAGGCTGGAGTGCCGGTGATTCTGCATGAAATGCGCCCAAATCGCTTTAGTCCGGCTCATCATACCGAACATCTGGCAGAATTAGTCTGTAGTAATTCCTTTGGGGCAATGGCAAGCGATCGCGCTACCGGATTATTACACGAAGAATTACGTCAACTCAATTCCATTGTAATTGCCAAAGCTGATGAACACGCCGTTCCTGCGGGTGGAGCGTTAGCCGTAGACAGAGGGCGATTTGGTCAAGACTTGACCGAAACTTTATGTAATCATCCCTTAATTGAATTTCGCCGGGGTGAAGTAGCAGCTATTCCTGAAGGAATCGTAGTTTTAGCAACAGGGCCTTTAACCAGTCCTGACTTAGCCGCAGATTTGCATCGCTTCACGGGGATGGAATACCTCAGCTTTTTCGATGCGGCTAGTCCGATTGTGGTGGGAGAATCGATTAATCATGATGTGGCTTTTATGGCCTCACGCTATGACAAGGGTGAAGCAGCTTACTTGAATTGTCCGATGAATAAAGAGCAATATTTGCACTTTTGGTCAGAACTACGTCAAGCTGAACAAACTGAAATCAAAGATTTTGAACGGGAAACCGCGAAATTTTTTGAAGCTTGTTTACCCATTGAAGAACAAGCACACCGGGGAGAAGACACAATGCGTTACGGCCCCCTCAAACCTGTGGGATTGTCTGATAGTCGTACCGGGGAACGTCCCTATGCAGTGGTACAGCTACGCCAAGAAGATAAAGCTGGTCAACTGTGGAATATGGTAGGATTTCAAACTAACCTCCGATGGGGTGAACAAAAGCGAGTTTTCCGGCTGATCCCCGGTTTGGAAAATGCGGAATTTGTCCGGTTAGGAGTCATGCACCGCAACACTTTTTTGAATGCGCCGCAATTAATGCACTCTACTTTGCAATTTAAGCAGCGCCCCACTTTGTTAGCAGCTGGACAGTTAATTGGTACAGAAGGTTACACCGCAGCCGCCGCAGATGGTTGGTTAGCCGGAACTAATGCAGCACGGATAGCTTTGGGTAAGGAACCATTGACAGCACCACCAACTACAATGATGGGGGCGTTATTAGACTTTATTAGTTCAGCTTCCCCGAAGCATTTTCAACCAATGCCTCCCAATTTCGGCATTTTACCGGATTTAGGGGTGAAAATAAAAAGTAAGCCTGAGCGTTATGGACGTTACCGCGATCGCGCTTTGGCTGATTTGGGCAGTTGGAAAAATCAGTTTTAACTTTAATAATCAATGGTGAACTCTACCCTCGTTACCACAATTTATGTCAATCCTGTTCAGGGGAATGATTCCAATGCTGGTTCTCGGTCGAGTCCCTTTAAAAGTCTCACCCGTGCCTTACAACTCAGAAAAACACCCGTAGTTATTCAGTTGACATCCGGGAGTTATCGCGCTGCTAATGGTGAGGTGTTTCCGATAATTATTCCGGCTGGGGTGACAGTAGTCGGTAATGAAGCTAACAAAGGCACGGGGATTGTGATTACTGGCAGTGGTGAGTATCAAAGTCCCAGCTTTGGTAGCCAAAATGTAACATTACTTTTGCAAGGTAATGCCAGTATTTTAGGTGTGACTGTCACTAACCCAGCCTCTAGAGGTACGGGGATCTGGATTGAGTCGGCAGATGCAAATGTGGCTAATAATACTTTTATTAACTGTGGTCGGGAAGGTATCTTTGTTACTGGTACAGCTAAACCCGCCATTTTAGATAATTTGTTTCGGCAAAATGCTGCCAGTGGCTTGATGATGGCGCGTCATAGCAAGGGAGAAGTGCTAAGGAATGCATTTCATCAAAATTCTTTGGGTATAGCCATCAGTGACTTTGCTGCCCCCTTAATAGCAGATAATACAATAACAGATAATCGTTCAGCGATCGCTATTTCGCGCAATGCTAAACCTGTACTGCGGCATAATCTGGTGAGCAAAAATACTCAAGGCGGGATGCTAGTCAATGGTAATGCGATCCCGGATTTAGGTAACAACCAAGATGCAGCAGGCAATATTTTTACTAATAATAGTCAATTTGATTTAGATAATTCCACACCACAGCCCCTGGTTTCAGCAGGTAATCATTTGAATCCTACCCAAGTTAGAGGTAGGGTAGATTTTATTGCTGTTCTAGAAGATAGTCAGCGCAGTATTGCCGGTAGCGCCAGTATTTTTTCTGACCTAGCTGGACATTGGGCAGCAGATTTTGTGGAAGCATTAGTCAGGAGGGGTGTAATTAGCGGCTTTCCTGATGGCACTTTTGCCCCAGATGCCCCCATCACTCGCGCGCAGTATGCAGCCATTATTGCTAAAACTTTTCAGTTACCTAAAATTAATCCAGGACGTAAATTTACCGATGTCAACCCCAACTTTTGGGCAGCATCAGCCATTTTGCAAACTGCGGAAATGGGTTTTATTGGTGGCTTTCCTGATGGGACGTTTCGACCTGGACAAAATTTGACCAAAGTACAAGCTATTGTATCTCTTGTGAATGGCTTAAAACTCACTGGTGGCAATCCCCAGGTGTTAAACGTGTACCGCGATCGCGCTCAAATTCCCACCTATGCAACTAATGCTGTCGCCGTGGCTACCCAAAAATTACTGGTGGTTAACTATCCCCAAACCGAACAACTAGAACCTCTGCGAGATATCACTCGTGCAGAAGTGGCAGCATTTATTTATCAAGCTTTGGTAGCCAACAGTCAGGAAAAGGCGATCGCATCACCTTATATAGTTACTCCTGAAGTTGATCTCCCCGGATTTACTGACATTAGCGGACATTGGGCAGAACCCTTTATTAGGGGGTTAGCTAGTATGAATTTAACTCATGGTTTTGCTGATGGTAGCTACCAGCCAGATCAACCCATGACTCGCGCCCAATATGCAGCTTTAGTAGCGGTAGCCTTTAATCCCACACCCAAACGCCCCGCACCTGATTTTGTGGACGTATCCCCTGATTTTTGGGCTTATCAAGCCTTACAAATTGCTGCTAGCAGTGGCTTTGTCAGTGGATTTGGCGATCGCACCTTCCGCCCAAATCAAAATGTGCAACGGTTACAGGTAATTGTCTCCCTCGTGAATGGACTTACCCTACCCACGGCTGATAATAATGCTTTACTCACTTATACTGATAGTCATACAATACCAGATTATGCTCGGCAGGCAGTTTTAACTGCTACCCAGCAAAAAATTGTTGTCAATTACCCCAACCCTAAACAACTTGTACCGACGCGGGAAGCCACACGTGCGGAAGTAGCCGCAATGGTTTATCAGGCATTAGTCGCTATCCAGCGAACGTCAACAATTAATTCTACCTATATTGTTTAGACAGTCAGCAATTGACCAAGTAAAATGAAAGACACTATTTATCAGCCTGGAAAGTCTTGGTAACAAATTCTGTAGCTAAAAACACGATAGGCTATAAGCGACGGGTAGATAATTTATACCCTGCGTCTGAAGTCAATAGTCCCATGATGACAACAGCCTCACAAACCTCTGCTGAATTAGCAATTGCTCTATTAACTCACTACAGTTTTGACCTGAGTGGCCATACTGCTAGTGAGCTAATTAAACGTTGGCAAACTCAATATCCCGTCACCTGGCTACACTTGGCAGTAGTTGAAGCACTCTATCAAGGGCGTTATAAAGGAATTTCTGTGCAGCAAATTTTAGCATTTTGGCAGCGTCGAGGCCAGGCTATTTATCATTTCAATATGGAATTTGAACGCCTGATTTGTAGCAAGTTTCCTGAATGCTTAACTGAACTAGCTGCACCAGTTCTACCGACCATAAAACCACAAATTCCATCTGAGTCAGCAGCGATTCCTCAACCAGTTGCAGTCAATCCCTTACCAGCTATGGTAGGGAATCGTTATCGGCAACCTGAAACTGCAACCATCCCAGAAATGAATTTACAACAACAGGAGAAGCCAGAAGAAAACATCTTAGTATCTTCCACTCTCCGAACTTCTGCCTCTGCTACTCAGGCTATGCCAAATTCACAAAATAATTTTCCGAGAAAATCAACCTTACCAAAACCTCACCAGGAGAAAAAACTTCTACCACCATCTGCCAATCATCCTCCCATTGGACAATTCACTCCAGGAAACAGTAATCACTCTGATTCATTTACGTCAAAACTAAAAGCGATGTCGGATGATCAGCGATAACGCGTCTATGCCCAGGAAGAACTCGATACTTATATTCACAAATTCTAGTTTGGGTAACCCTCTCTAGAGGTTTTAAGCATTCTGATATTTTGAATTTGCCAGATTTCTAACTAATTAATATTTATTAAAAATAATATATAGGAATCCGGTTTGGTTTCTAAATTTACTCGTAGAGGTAGGGAACAGGGAACAGGGAACAGGGAACAGGGAAGAAGGAATCAAGGTATAGGTCGTTTTGTATGGCTTACGCCAAAGCTATCAAAATTCAAATAGGAGTCCTATATACCTAGTAATGTGTTATTGTGAATAAGCCTCTTGCTGGAAACTTGCCTAAAATCTGTTAGTTTTTGCAAAGATTTGGTTAAAGTTCTTATGTAAAAATTAGCGATGAATTTGAATACTAAGCAGACATTAATTAATCAACAGACATACTCAAGAAAACTGCGTCTTTTGCTCCCACCTCAAGCATTTGCACCTGACGCTAGTAAGTTAATAATCCTGGTAATTAATCTGGCAATTTTGACACTAGGCTGGATGATAGCAGATCATTTAGATAGCTGGTCAATATATCTTTTATGGTTATATTTACCTCTAACAATTATTATGGGTAATAGCGTCATGGCTTTGGGATGTATCTCTCACGATATGTTACACGGCACCGTGATCAGAAACCCAAAACTAGCCTATTTATTCAGCTTTCCAGGGCAAATAATGTTGTGGATGCCGCCAACGTTATGGAAGTCAGTTCATAACCGAGTGCATCATCATCAAACCAATAGTTTGAGTGATCCTGACCGCAATTACTTATATCAACAGCCTCAGACTTGGGGTAAATGGTTTAATAATATAGTTGTGCCTTCTCTAGAAGTGAATCCTCTATTTTTAATCATGGGAATGATATTGGCCTGGGGAGGACATACTTTTCGCAATCTCACATCTGTACTATTTTTTAATAATAAATCTGTCAATTATGTGCCGGCAGCATTTACAGTCAGTGCTAAAGATCGTCGAGTTATTGCAGGTGAGTTATTTGTCATTTCAATCGTTCATCTAGCTATTTTAGCCTATCTAGAATTTAACCCCCTGAAACTCATACTAGGCTACTTTTTGCCCATTGCAATTGGTCATGCAGGGTTGATGTTTTATATTTATACGCATCATATGCTTTGTCCAATGACCGATGTGAATGACCCCGTGGTAAATTCTACATCTTTACGAGTTTCTAAATTCTTTGACCTGTTACATTTTAACTTCTCTCACCATACAGAACATCATATCTTCCCAGGCATGAACTCTGATTATTATGTTCAGGTGCGAGAGCTATTAAAAAGTAATTATGCACAGACATATAATTTATTGGATGCCCAAGAAGCTTGGCGTTTGTTGATGGAAAGTCCTCGACATTATCAAGATGAAAATACTTTGATAGATTCGTCTGGAAAAATTTCTATGCCTTGCCCCCTGAACCCAAAAGTCCCATTACAGCACATTTAATTTTGATGAGGTACACAAGGGCGGGCAAGACTTGTACTGAGCTTGTCGAAGTATGCCCACCCCACAAGAGTTTTACTATTGCTTTTGTACCTCATATACCTGCAACCTGCTTTAATTCAAACAATTCAAAATTAAAGACAAAAAATCCAAGATATAGCAACTGCTAAGGTGGTTAAAGACATGGAAAAAACTTAAACCCCTCTTCTGGCGCAGAAGAGGGGCTAGGGTGAATCCGTTAACGTAATGGCTCAAGTGTAGTCCTTAAACCGTTCCTATTCAGGGCATTTACCATTTCATCGGCATTATTGCGATCGCTAAAAACTCCCACTTGCATAACTCGACGACCTTGGCGGGTAGTAGGAAAGGCATCGGGTGCTAAGTTTCTGACTATGGCTCGTTCCCGATCATTGGCAATATTCACTACTACCCGGTAACGTACACCAGACGGAACTCTAGCAGGGGGTAAGTAGGCATTATTGTTAGGGACTGGTGATCGAGGTGATTCTCCAAAGGGAGGTGCTGCTTGCCCAGAGGATGGTAACTGGGGGGCGGCAAATTCTACAACATTGGGATCAATCCGCACATAATTTATTTGTGACTGATTAGACTGGTTATTTTCCTGGATGCTCCCATTTCCGACAATGCGACGCTGAGGAAGGTTAGCTGTGGGTGCTATTTGAGCATTGATATCTACCTTACCTGCAATGCGATTTTGGGACAAGTTGTTACCAGCAGCTGGAATCGTCTCTTTTGTCGCACTGGCATTAATATCATGGCGAGAATTATTGCGAAATTGATTACCACCTGGTTCAGCAATAGTACCTAAATTGGGAATAGCTTGGGCGATCGCCACTAAACCATCTTCTCTATTCCCTTGAATTAAATTATTTCGTAAAATCGGCCGAGCATTAGCTTGGACTATAATTCCAGAGCGATTGTTTTGAATTTGATTACTTACCAAGATAGGCGCAGCATTTTGGGTAATATTAATCCCAAATCCTGTTTGATCAAAGATATTTTCCCGCACTTCCGGCTGAGAATCACCGCCGATAGTAATGCCATTAGCCCCATTACGATGAAAGTGATTTTGGCTAATTGTCGGCGTACTGTTTCCCGTCAAAGAAATCCCATCTTGAGTACTACCAGTAAATGTGTTGTTCGAGATTACAGGATGACTCGATTCAATCCACAAACCATAACCACGGGGATTAGGATTTGTCACCGTTACCCCAGTTAACTTAGCTTCATCTGCGCCAATAATGGTGACGTTTTGACCGCCAAAGCTACTACTGAGGAATCCTCCACCGCCAGTAATTGTGATTCCTTGTCCTTTATTGCTAATATCTCCTTGAATAGTAACACCAGGTTTGAGTCGCAGGGGAAAGACTTCTCCGGTGTCAGCACTATAAGTCCCTGGAGAAAGCATAATCACCGTATTGGCAGATGCTAGTTGCAAAGCTTGGGTAATTGTCTGCAAAGGAGCGCTTTCACTACCATTACCCGCAGTATTATTTCCCATATTTGGGTTGACAAACAACACTTTCTGTTCAGACGTAGTGCTTGCGCCCACAGGCATTTGAGCCGAAACCCTACTAGAACTCACACCAAGTAAAGTTATACCTGCTACTCCTAAGCCCAGGGTGAAAGACAAAATGGCAGAAACTAGAGGTAAAACTAATTCTAGGGAAGAATTTGTTCTCTTAATCGGTGAATTGAGTGAGAATTGCAGGTTTTCTGCTGAAGGATATTTAGAATACATAATTGGTTCAGTTCGCTTTAAATAATTCCTAACCATCAAGTTGTATACCCTCAGACATGAGAATGTCGATAATTATATATATTGATTACAAAAATTGCTAATATGTAATGATTAATACCATTAACACGGGTATTTTAGCGATCGCCTTAGCCACCATACATTTGTTTGCTGGTCAACTCAGAGTTTTGAGCAGGAAACTGCATCGTCGTTGCTTATCCTTTGGCAGTGGAGTATCTGTAGCTTATGTGTTTATCCACATTTTGCCAGAACTGAGTCAAGCACAAGCAACATTCCAAAACCAGGTAAATATAGGACTGAATTTTCTAGAGCATCATGTTTATGTGGTGGCGCTGTTAGGTTTAACAGTATTCTATGGTTTAGAACGATTCGCCAGAACATCGCGTCAAAGCCGCCAAAGAACAGGAAAGACAGATGTAACTTATACAGATTTTTTTTGGATACACATTGGTGCTTTTGCAATTTATAACATTTTAATTGGCTACTTGCTAGTACACCGAGAAGAATCCAGTATCCAGAGTTTATTATTATTTGCTTTTGCTATGGCGCTGCATTTTGTCGTCAATGATCATGGTTTGCGCGAACATCACCAAAATATATATAACCGAATTGGAAGATGGTTGTTAGCAATAGCAATAATTATTGGTTGGTTTATTGGCATCAGCACCAAAATGAATCAAGTAGTGGTGGCAATATTATTTGCATTTTTAGCGGGAGGAATTGTACTTAATGTAGTCAAAGAAGAGTTACCAGAAGTCAGAGAAAGCTGCTTTTGGTCATTTGCTTTTGGTGCATTCATTTATGCCATTATCCTATTAGCTGTTTAATATAGGAATCCGGTTTGATTATTGTTCGCGTAGAGGCAGGGAACAGGGAACAGGGAACAGGGAACAGGAAAAAATTAGTAACAGCATACTGAATTTTTTCAAAAATCAAATAGGAGTTCTGTAGAACAGCATGAATAATTCAAGGTTCGTAGTCAGGACTTTAGTCCTTATTTGAGGGCTGAGAGCAATTACTACAAACTAATCTCATTATTTTTACATTAATTAATGTAGTTTGATTTATTCTCGCCCACTTACTTAATAGTAAATAAAGTTAACTGGTGGAGGTCGTTTTTTGTCCTGTTTCATGGGTCAGGATTTTTGGTGTTGACCTTCTCCCCTGCCTCCTGCCCCTTTTCCTCTTCTTTGAGATAATGATGTATATGGTTTTTGCCCACTTTAAGATATATTATAAAATCGTCCCTAAATCTTTGTCCGCTATGTAATAACTTAATTATGTATAAATCTATAGTCAACCGCTACTTATTTTTCAGTTCGTCCTACTAAAAATTTTTAATCAAAATGTCTAAAAGTGTTGAAATTACGCCACTTAATGAAAGTAATAATAGGGTTGTTGTCATGGTCGATTCACACAGCCAAAAAGCAGAAGTACAGCAAGTTGTTTACCGGATTTTAGATGCTAACCTAGACCGCGCCCGTGAAGGCTTGCGAATTATTGAAGAATGGTGTCGCTTTGGGTTGAATAACGCTCAATTACTGGGGGAATGCAAGTATCTCCGTCAAGAATTAGCTCATTGGCATACGGCGGAATTGCGGGCGGCGCGAGATACACCAGGTGATCCAGGTACAGAATTGACCCATCCCCAGGAAGAACAACGCTCTAGTATTAAGGCGCTATTACAAGCAAATTTTTGCCGTGTTCAAGAAGCAATGCGGGTACTTGAGGAGTACGGCAAGCTTTATCATCCCAATATGGGTAAAGCTTTGAAGCAGATGCGCTATCGTGTTTATGCCCTAGAGACTAGTTTAATGGGCTATCAGCGTCATCAACTACTGTGGCGATCGCATTTATATCTGGTGACATCTCCCTCAGAAACTTTGTTAAAAACGGTGGAAGCTGCTTTAAAAGGGGGATTAACCCTAGTACAGTACCGTGATAAAACCACTGATGACACTGTGCGTCTAGAACAAGCGACGAAATTAAGACAACTATGCCATTCTTATGGTGCTTTATTTATTGTTAATGACAGAGTAGATTTAGCTTTGGCTGTAGATGCAGATGGGGTACATTTAGGACAGCAAGATATGCCCATTGCTATGGCTAGACAATTGCTCGGACATCAGCGTTTGATTGGACGTTCAACCACAAATGCTGACGAAATGCAAAAAGCAATTGCTGAAGGTGCAGACTATATTGGTGTCGGCCCAGTTTATGAAACTCCCACCAAAGCCAACAAACCCGCAGCCGGCTTAGAATATGTCAGATACGCCGCCAGAAATAGCTCAATTCCCTGGTTTGCCATTGGGGGTATAGATGCGAATAATATTAATGATGTGATCGAAGCGGGAGCAGAACGTGTAGCGATGGTAAGAGCTATCATCGAAGCTGAACAGCCTACTCTAATTACACAATATTTGGTTTCCCAATTGCATCGCATAAAAGCATAACTTTCATTTCCAGACGCGATAAATCGCGTCTCTACAAGGGATAAATCGCGTCTGTACAAGAAAGTGCTGAGTAAAAAGTTTCCAACTCGGCACTTTCTTTTAGAGACTTAATAAATCGCAACTTTACAGCAAATTCAGCGTATATATTCCAAAAATAAGGCATATATGATCGCTTTAGCTTGATCTGCTTTACCGAGAGGAATATATATAAGGCATAATGGTGAATAAATAGCTCAAATAAAATTGCCTCCGTGC
>PWQB01000326.1 GCA_003556955.1 Nostocaceae cyanobacterium CSSed10_463m | reverse complement strand
TGCCAGCAGTTTTAATATCGATACCGCTATTACTTAATGTTATACTACTGGGACCAACAGTCAAGGTAATAGAACTATTGGCAGTCAGGCTGATTTTGTTAGATCCAGTCAAAGCAATTTCGCCACCATCAACACTAATTTTCTTAGTTTTTCCAGATGTCCCAGATTTAACTTTAATATCACCTGTTGAAGTTAAACTAATAGTTTTATTCTGATCATCACAGCGAAACTTATGACCCCCAGTAGTTTTTAATTCGGCGAATTTATTCTGATCATCACAGCGAAACTTATGACCTCCAGTAGTTTCTAATTCAGCAAATTTATCGCTGTCATTCATGCGTAAACTATGACCGTCTGTAGTCTGAAGATAAGCACCTTTTTTAGTGCCTTTATCTTCTTCTACAAACTGTAATTTATGTCCCACACGGGTTTTAAAAGTCCGTAGACGTACTTTACCACCAACAACGCTATCATCCACTTTTTCCGATGGTGCATCTGTGCCATTCCATACACCACCAAGGACATAAGGGCGATGGATATCACCATGTTCAAAGGCGACTAATACCTCATCATTAACTTCAGGTAAACAGTCAAACCCTCTATTAGGGCCTGCTCCTGCACTCACCACTCTCGCCCAATTACTTTCATGCTCCTCAGTTAGGGTAGGAAACGTTACTCTCACACGACCCCAACCTTCAGGATCTTTATTATTACTAACAATTCCTACTAACAGAGTTTGTCCTGGTTGCAGATGTGTTTGGGGCGTTAATGTCGCGAATAAGTCTCCAGAGCGCAAGCCACGGACACTAAACTCTGTAATATATTTACCTTCATGAAATAAATGGCGAGTTTCCGTGACGTAGTAACTACCACTGTAAGTACCCATATCTGTGAGCTTAACTACTCGCCCTGGTCTGATTTCGGGATTCCCTTCACCTTTAGCATCAGCATAGACAAATTCTCCACCAAGTTCATCACACAAAGCTTGAGCTATTTTCTCAGCTTCATTTACACTGAAAACAGGCTGGTCTACTACAATCATTTTAGGCTTAACACTAAATTTAGTGCTAGTTTCACTGCCCGTACCATTATTTGTTGTAGTAACTACCTTCTCTTTTGTTACTTCAGATACTATTGGTCGTTTTGTGGTATAGTCCCAACCCCTTACTTCTACAGAACTCACCTGTTCTGAACTCGTGACTCGCACACGGAAACTGTGCATATCTTCCAACCACTTGAGATTCAAAGCTTCGTCTTGTTTGGGTTGGCGGAAATTTAGTTTACCATCTTGAACATATAGCTCAAAGCCTAAGCGGGCTGACCTTTCCCGCAAGAATTCCATATTGGTCTGATTTTCTTGAAAGACGTAATCATGGACAATACTAGTAGAAGTAACCGTTCCAGATGCGATACCCGCCTCACCGATAATCTGGTTAACAATGTCGCTATCAGTAATATTTTGAAATGAGCGGTTATAACGCCCTCGATGCAGGCGATGAGAAATATCATAGCCGCGAATAATTATCGGAGCCTGAGATTTTTCATTAAACTCAGTTTCGATCCCTGTAATTTCCCCTTCTAATACATAACCTTTTTCCTGAGTTTCAAAGTCTGCATTTTGTGTAGTGCTAGAGGTAAAGCCGATTTTTATCTTCTTACCAATTGCAAACAATTTCTGATATTGCCAAGCTTCGTCTTGTGTACGTCCGGGAAAGTAATCATTGTTGATCACTAGGGTAAACATTCCTGGTAAGTGCAGGCTCTCTTCTACAGAAATTTGCAGAATATCATTGAGCAACTCTTTAGAAGCATCTACACCATCGATTTCCAGCAGTGGCTCAGGTATGTAATGGACAGGCATACATATTGTCAGGGGTTAATTTTTCACAGACTATACCAATATTGAATTAGGGACTATTCCCCAAAAGTCGAATTCAGCTTACTTAGGTCGTCCACCTCCCTCACGATCTACACTGCTAGGAGCGCCCATACCTGGTTGAGAAAAAGATTCATCCACTTCTTTGAGACTTACGTTAACTTTTGCCCGCACTGGTGTACCATCAGCCAGAAACATGATCAGACTATAATCCAGGGATTCCACAAAACATCTGAGATATTGCTGTTTGCCCCAAGTAAATATATAAACTGGTGGGCGTTTCTTTGCGCCTGGCCCCGATTCAGCGAAGCTAACAGCTTTTTCAAACTTTTCAATGTGCGTGAGAACAGTACCACCACTTTCGTAAGTATCAAAGGTAATATCGCTGATTGTCAGTTTGCAAGGTGATGGATTAGCAAAGCTGACTTTATTCAAACCTTTATCAGTAACCGCACCCTCGGAAGTATTCAGGTTTAACTGGCGCGAAAATTTCAACTGAGTGGGGTTGAACATAAAATCTATATCTGGTGCGCCTCCTTCAACGGCAATCAATTTAGCTTTTTCTAGAGTTGACATGGCTTTTTTAATGATTTTTAGTATACTGTTAAACTGAATCTACTTAGAGGATGTTTTAAAAGTCTTATTGTCGGTAGCAAAACATTTTAGATCCCCCTAAATCCCCCTTGAGAAGGGGGACTTTGATCACTGTTCCCCCCTTTTTAAGGGGGGCTAGGGGGGATCATTAAGTGCCTAAAATCACAGCCGTACACTTTTCAAACAACCTCTTAAATTTTAACTTTTACCAAGGTAATCGTCCTGAGAATTTTTTCCCCCGTCGTTCTTGTTCTACTTCTAAATGATTTTTCAACATTTTATAGACTTCTCTTGCTAAAATATCTAGATTTTTAAGTTCATTTTCTTCTGATACATTAGTATCTTGATTATTAGTCTCCTCTAAGTTATCTACTGATATGGAAGTATCATTATCATTCCTATATGCCTGAATTAATTGATTTGAATAACTAGAATTTTGAGTGTTAATTGTTGTTAACTTTTGACTCTGGAGTGAGCGAGATTTCAATCCGTTATCCTGTTGATTCTCGTCCATACGAGGTTGTACAATTATGGGTTGTTCAGCTACTTTCTTTTCGCCGACTAATTCAGATATACTAGACCATGAATCTGGTATGTCTTGAGACGGCGATTTTTGGATGCGACGAGGTGGAGAAGCAGACACAGGTACAGGTGTCGGTGTAGAAGTATCCATTGCGGCTGTTTCATCTGCAAAACTCCTTGATATCAAATTAGACGCTTGAGAGAAAGGTCTGAAATCAGATATATTTTTCAGAAATGTAGGTAATTGAGGAATTTCTGGGTTTTGATTTTGATTTGGTGTTTCTTTCTCCGGTTGAAGATTAATAACTGTAGTTTCTGGATTACCAGATGAAGCGGTTACTGATGGCGTATTGTCAATCTTTGGTTGAATTACCGTTGATTCGGTGGGTGGATTTACAGGTGTTGTGGAAGGTGCAATTTCGGAATTAGCAGAGGAAGCATTTACACCTTCTACCTTTGCGACTTTGCGACTTTGCGTGACACTTTCATCTGCTAATTTAGCAACATCAAGTTCCGACATTTGAATCAAATCATTGGTTTCACGCTGTGGTTGAATCACCGTTGATTCGGTTGACGGATTTATAGGTTTAGTTGATGTAACTTCACGCTGTGGTTGAATTACCGTTGATTCGGTTGACGGATTTATGGGTGTTGTAGGAGAAGCAATATCTTGATTCCCAGATGAAGCAATTTCTGATGGTGTATCTTCACGCTGTGGTTGAATTACCGTTGATTCTATAGGTATTGGGGAAGGTGCGATCGCTTGATTCCCAGATAAAGCAATTTCTGATGGTGTATCTTCAGGTTTTGATTGGATAACCGTTGATTCGGTTGACGGATTTATGGGTGTTGGGGAAGGTGCGATCGCTTGATTCCCAGATAAAGCAGTCGCTGATGGTGTATCTTCACGTTTTGGTTGAATTACCGTTGATTCGGTTGACGGATTTATCGGTTTAGTTGATGTAACTTCACGCTGTGGTTGAATTATCGTTGATTCGGTTG
>PWQB01000375.1 GCA_003556955.1 Nostocaceae cyanobacterium CSSed10_463m | reverse complement strand
GCTGCCATAATTGCCCCACCAGTAGCGATATTTAAGGCTATAAACCCACCTATAACTGCTGTTGTTCCTAGTAACACAGTCGGCCAGTTATTAGACAACCATTGAGAAATTCCTGTTTTCATTAAGTTCCAGCGAACTTCTGCCCGTTGTTTGGGTGAAAGTCCATCATCAGGATTTTTCTGTTCCTGAACTTCTCCTTCCTTCCCACCTAAAACCTCCGACATTATTGCTTCCATTGTCCGGTTGGCATCATTGGAAGCAGCAATTTCCACCTCCCCTTCACCCTGTGTCTGCTGCATTAATTCCGCCGTTAGCTCTGGCGAAAGCTGCATATTATTCTCTACCGCGTCAACTCCTATATTGTCTTGAGTCCAAGGCGCTTGGGGAAATTCTGCGTTTATTCCACTCTCACCCATTGCACCACCGTTGGCTCCTGGTGCTGATATACCAGCCTGAGCTAATTCTGCGGGAGATAGTGGTTCATCCAAGTTCCCACCCAGCAGTTCTTCCAAGCCTGCGGTTTCAAATTGGGGAGGTGCTGCTTTAGCTGCTTCTACTAAGTTGCCCAACTTCTCAATCAATTCCCCAAATTCACCGCGAATAATCATGCCAATGACGGTGAAAATGCCGTTGTAGATGTCTTGAATAAGTTTGAGCAAAGAATCCAACGTATTAGCCAAGAAATCTAAAACCGCCGCCACACCTTTCTTCAACAAGTCTGCGGCAGTATTTACTGCTTGCACCGCAGCGTTCACCGCTTGGTCAATTTTGCTGGTAATTCTCTTGGCTTTCAATGATTTTGGCCTGGGTTCTCCATAAAAAAAAGTACCGAAGAACCAATACAGTTAACTGCATTTATTATTAATTAGATATCTGAGCCAACGATATTTCAACTTCATCCCTAACTTGTGGAGAAACATCATCTCTCATTTGTAAAAGTTCAGCATATGCTTTCCTAGCTAAAGCTTCATTATGAGATTCTTTTGCAATATGTTCAAAACCATGAGGAATAAGGGAACGTGGTTCTGTTTCTACCAAACTCTTTAGGGAGCATAAAATTTCAAACGCCCGTCCATCAGCAAAACATTGTCCTAAAATTTCGGAAATGACAAACCAGGACATCCAATCAGTAAAAGCTGAATATGAAGTCTCTAATAATGGGAGCAGACTATCTTTTTGAGCATCAGATAAAAGTTGAAAGTTAAATTGTATCACTTTGAGGAAATGCCATGAGCCATTTGAAGCTAAAAATTCTTTTTGCCTAAGTAAACTAATAATCATATCAAAATAATATTCGGAAAAATAATTTTTCATGGACATAGTAGCTAATATAGCATTAGCGCATTCTTGCATCTGCACTTCTTCACCCGCAGTTATAGCTTGTTCAATAGCTTCTTCAATAATCTTTGGATTAATATTATCAAATGCTTCATTAGCTATTTGTAGTGATGGTAACAACCTCTGTTGTTCATCAGCAGATAAATTTAACACCATTTCTTGTAAGAGCATGATAAAATACCATCCTCCTCCTAATTCTAAAAATTTTTCTTGATTGAGTAACTTAGAAAGAAAGTCAAAATATTCAGCATAAATTTGAACAGATGATAAGGTTTTTTTGAAAAAATAAAAGCATTCTCTTAATAGATTAGCATCACTTGATACAATTGCTTGATTAATAGTTTTTTTGATGGTTTTCAATTTCATATTTTTGTCTAAGTTAGCCACGAATGCATAATACAATCAAAAGATATTACTGCTTTTAAAGCAAATACATTAAAATTATTCAAATAGCAATCAAGGTTTCAACAATTAACACTAAAATAATCTTGTTCTTGCGTCTCTTTTATGGTGATTGAGGATTGATTATCACAAAACTCTTAAAGGGCAAAGGTTATAAACTATTATACCCATATTTTAAATAAAATTCCGACATAATCAGGCTTTCAATGATTTTGACCTGGGTTCTCCATAAAAAGTACCGAAGAACCAATAATCTTTATGGCATAGAGATAATCAAGAAGTTAGCTCTATCTTGTTAAGGGTAAATCAAATCTGCTTGCTGTGGTATCAAAACTATTCCATTTTATACCCCAAAACTTGTTTCAAACATAAAATTTTAGAGGATTGTAAAAAGTGAAATTCAAAAAAAGCTTGAATACTTTATTCTCCGGGAAAAAAATTGTACATTGCTTTCTATTTAATACCCGTGGCTAGGAAATGGGTTCAAACGGGGTATAGGTGGAATCCATTTTAGAGGATTAGACCATTGCATATCGGGTAATTGAAACCAATTATTGTTTGGGTCTGCTGATTCTTTTACATCATCCGGAAGTTGTCCACATTTTGATACATAAATTGCCTTATTTTGGGCTAAAGTCGCCTTCATTTCATTTATCAGTCTCCTATGTCCCCGCTTGCTTAACCTTGGTTGCTTATCATCATTAAAATGTGTTTCAGGTAACTTTCCCATGTTTTCTTCTAGTTCTCCTATTCGCTTTTGAATATCACGAATAATATTACGAATTTTTTGTAAAAGAGCTTGGCATTCCTGACTATTTGGGTCAAGTATACGGGAAAGTTTGACTGCTTCTTGCTTATGTGGAGTATCTGAATGTGTGAGGGGGTTTGGTGTAACTGGTGCTTTCTCTCCTCCTGGTAGCAATGGTTCTTTATTGGTATCTGCTTTATTTGCTGTTTGTGGAGTTTGTTTGACTCCAGAATTTTTAGCTGGTAAACCTGTGGGGGCGGGAATTTGTGGGAGAGATTCTTCTAGTGTTTGTTTTTGTTCTGACCATGCTGTGGCTGAGTTGGCTTGTGCTGTGTCGTAAGCTGTAGCAGCTTGGCTGGGAGGGGTATTTTTTAATTGTTCTAAAACTTGACCGGGGTCTGTTTTTCGTTGAATTCGTGGCTGTATGCCGGTAGTTAATTTATTTTGAATAACTGTCCCAGTGGTGTGAGGATATTTCTGGGATAATCTGGGTTGTTTATTGTCTTTTTCTGGCTGACGACGTGGCTGTACTCTACCTGTCTGCTGGATAGTGTGCGTTAGTTCGTGGGCTGTTAAGGAATTTTGACCTGGAGATTTACCAGCACTATAAAAAATATCATTCCCATGAGTAAACGCCTGTGCGCCTAATTCCTTGTTCATCTGTATGGCTGTGGAATCTGTATGCACACGTACAGAGCTAAAATCATTGCCAAAACGAGGTTCCATGAAGGAGCGTGTCTGCTCATCTAAGGGACTTCCGGAACCTTTTTGACTTGCTAAACGGCTCTCTAAGCTGGTATTTTCTTGACTGGGAATATCGCCTCCAGCCCTTTGTATAAAGCGCTGAATAAATGGGTTAGTATATATTATTGGACTGGACTGAGTGCGGTTTTTATTGGAATCTATTTGACGCTGAATCAGTGGACTGATGGATGTTATTGGTTGTCTGGGGATATTTAACTCTACCTGACGCTGAATTAGTGGATGGATGCTTTGGACTAAAGGTTGTTCCTGGGTAGAGTCGAATGGCGCTTCCGAATCAGACTGAATTGTTGGGGAATTAGTAGCAGTTAGTGTATCTATTGACATCACTTTTTCTGCCATTGAATCTGCTTCTTGCTCGTACTTATCCCCTGGTGCGCCTATTGTGAGTTTGGTTTGGAAGGGTAATTTTTCCCCATCGTATCCTGAAAAAGCACGTTGAATGGTTCCTCCATTCCCTGAGTTGGCATCTTCATCACCATTAGCTCCCGATTCACTCAGACGTTGGACTTCAACAGTCTCATTCCCTACTTCTTCGGCTTTCTCCAATGGCTCCAACGTCGTATTTTGGGCTGGGGATAAATCTGTCTTGGCTTGAGGCTGAACCACAAAGCGAGGAGGCGCAAACTGACTCGGTGCTGGGTTGCTAGAAGAATCTGAAGAATTTTTGGAAGTTCTGTGTTGTCCGCTATACATTTCTCAATCCTTTCAGTAGCAGCTAATTCAGGCTGATCTAGACTCCTTT
>PWQB01000083.1 GCA_003556955.1 Nostocaceae cyanobacterium CSSed10_463m | reverse complement strand
TCTTGCTCAGTTCCGCCATGTGGTTGATCCGTATGGCTTCGCGCATCTGGCTGTTTGGGGTGGGAAGACAGGTAGAATTTGACCTCAAACAACGGATTTTTGAACATTTACTCAAACTGGAGCCGTCTTATTTTGCCACTAATACTGCTGGAGATTTAATTAATCGCGCTACCAGTGATGTGGAAAATGTCAAACGGTTAGTTGGTTTTGCAGTACTCAGTTTAGCAAATACTCTGTTTGCCTATGCTTTGACTCTACCAGTCATGCTGACCATTAGCGTCAATCTTACACTAGCTTCTTTAGCTGTGTATCCCTTCATGTTCTGGTTAGTGCATCTGTTTAGCAGTCGCCTCCGCAAAGAACAGGCTATAGTCCAAGAGGAACTATCTGACATCAGTGAACTCATTCAAGAGGATGTGAGTGGGATTGCACTGATTAAAATCTACGCCCAAGAAGAAAATGAGCGTCGCGCTTTTGCTCAAAAAAATCAGCAGCTATTGGCGGCTAACCTCCAACTAGCTAAAAGTCGAAATATCTTGTTTCCGTTAATTGGTGGTTTAGCTAATCTCAGTTCTCTGGTGATTATCTGGCTGGGGGCGACACAAATATCTGCTGGAACCCTAGCTGTAGGAGATTTTTTGGCGTTGCTGATTTATGTAGAACGTTTGGTTTTTCCCACAGCCTTATTAGGTTTCACAATTACAGCTTATCAACGTGGTGAAGTGAGTGTTGACCGTCTGGAGTCGATTCTTGCTGTCACACCGAAAATTCAAGACGAAGCGGATACTGTACATTTGCCCTTGGATGAGGTTAAAGGCAAACTGACAGCCGAAAATCTCAGCTACACTTACCCCGGTGCGAGTACTTCGGCTTTAGAAAATCTCAACTTTACTATTTTTTCTGGGGAAACAGTGGCTATTGTGGGGGCGATTGGTTCTGGTAAATCAACTTTAGCCAATGCTTTACCGCGCTTGTTGGATATTGCCCCAGGGCAATTATTTCTGGATGATTTAGATATTACCAAGATATCATTAGCCGATTTACGTCAAGCGATCGCCTACGTTCCTCAAGATAGCTTTTTGTTTAGCACCACAATTAAGAATAATATCCGCTATGGTGATCCAGTTAGTGAAGTTGAAGATGTAGAGTATGTAGCTAAACTAGCTCAAATTGATGCCGAAATTAGTAATTTCCCCAATCAATATGAAACCATTGTTGGTGAACGTGGTATCACTCTATCTGGTGGACAACGACAACGTACAGCCTTGGCTAGGGCGATGCTAGTGGAAGCCCCAATCTTAATTTTGGATGATGCTCTTTCCAGTGTGGATAATCAAACAGCCACAAAAATTCTAGATAATCTGTCCAGGGGTTCGAGACGCAAAACCATTATTTTTATCACTCATCAGCTATCGGCTGCGGCTACTGCTGACCGTATTTTTGTGATGGATAAAGGCCAAATTGTCCAAATAGGCAAACACTCCGAACTATTACAAACTGAAGGTCTTTATAGAACTTTGTGGAGTCAGCATCAAGTCGAAGAGTTACTTCGTTGAACTCACCCTACCCTACTTCGTTGAGGGTGGGGTTTGTGCATTCCCACAAGATGCGGGGCTTGTACCGCAGAAATCATCCCAAATTGAAAATCTAAAATTGGCACAGTCAAACCTTCAATAAAGTAATGGCGATGTTACCAGAAAAACAGACATCTACATCACTACCAGGAGTGCGATCGCGTTGACTATATTCCCCTACATAATAAAAATCATCGCCATCCATGCGATAGTGAATCGGTAACGGTTTGGTACAAGGTTGACAAAACACGATCTGCGGATCAGCATCTCCTGGTTGCAGATGTGGCAAATTTACATTCCAAAAGCTTCCCGGTGCTAAGGGACGAGGGAATAATTCTGCTAAAACTTCAGCAGCCAATTTAGTGGTAATATCCCAATCAAAACTTTGCTTACCTTTGTGATATTGAGAAATAGCAATTCCGGGTATATTTTGTGTCGCAGCTTCTCGCACAGCCGCAACAGTACCGGAAATATACGCATCTACTCCCAAGTTTCCCCCAGCATTGATACCTGAAAGCACAAATTTAATATCTGAGCAAATTTGGCTAGTGGCGATTCTCACACAATCGGCGGGAGTACCTGCGATCGCATACTCGTTTTCAGAACGCTTTTGCAGATTAATCCCACGAGTAGTAGTGACTTGATGCCCACATCCAGATTGATGGTCTTTAGGGGCGGCAATAATTGCTTTTTTACCATTTATCGCCTGAAACAAAGCTTTAATGCCAGGAGCATCAATTCCGTCGTCATTGGTGAGCATTATAGTCATACTTATCAGTTATCAGTTATCAGTTATTAATTTGGCAAAAAGGAATTGAAACCACAGACAGACAAGGATAAAATATCTCTGTTCATCTGTGGTTAATGTTTTTATTTGGGTTAGCTACTCAAAGCCTTCAAGAACCTTTGCAAACTCTTGAATACACTGGGCTTTTTCGCAGGTGCAGCATCTGTCCCTGTTTGTGGTTGTCCTTGCATGACAATTGCATCCAACTCATCACCCGTTGGTCGTTTCGGTAGTTCTGCAACCTTTTCATACTCGCCATTGGTTTCTACCCACACTTCCCATAGTCCGGGATAGCAGCGAAATACAGCAGTTGTATCATCTACAGGGCGTAGGTAGTAACAAGATTCCAAAGTGCTAATGAAACGTTGGCGGGTTTGTCTGGCTGTATAACCAATACCCACAACCCCCGAATCTTCCAGGCGAGGATTTAACATGACAAACGGGCGATCGCCTATATTTTCACATAGCTTTTCCACTTGGGGAACCTCTACAGCTGTGGGGGCGATAAATAGAAAAATCTCGTCTTCTGGCTGAACTTTTGTCTCTAGGGAAGCCGCTCTACCTGTACCGATATCCAATATATTAAATGGTGTACCTGCCCAATCACGTTTAGCTAAAGCCGCACCACCAGCATCAGGAAAGAAAATTTTCAGGCGGGATTCATATTCTGTAAACAAAGATAAAAACTGTTCCGCTACCGGCATCAGTTTGAGTTCTGGGAACAGAAAATCAACTTGTAAGCGAGTGTAGCCATCGTCAAGGGCTGCTTGGGTGGCGATGCGAGATTGAGCGATCGCTTCTTCAAGACTCTTAGGAAGTTCGGGCATAGTTTATATTTAATCTAGGTTCTACTTTTATTGTTTCAGGATTTTTGGCAACGACAACATAATGGGTGAAAACTGCTGTAAAGCGCGATCGCCACTCAAATGTCCATAAATATGATTAATTTTTTCAAATAATCTAAATCTCAACGCAAAATAGAAAATTTTGATTGGTATCGACAAGCTCGCCGCAATTCTCTTTTTTTCGTTGTTCGGTAATGGTGCTTTCATGGTGGAAAGTACTACCCTTGTGGTATATGTGTGTATATTCCCTGACCTTGGGTATCGTAAATAAATACTGGTAAATTGACATTATCACCAATTACCCCTAAAGCTTCTTGTAAGATATACCAGTGATTTGTAGTTTGCAGATCGGCTTCAGATAAGTTCGCTAGCACTTGTTCATACTGGGGAGTGAGAGATACAGCAATTCCAGTTTTATTAATGGTGAAAGTGCAAATCCGAATTTCTCTAGCACAGGTATTCTTTAAGTCGTTACTCACTTGTTGTAAATTATTAACGGTTTGGAGTTGTTCTTGGGCTTCCTGAAGGGCGGCTGAGTAAGGTTCAATTAGGCTTTGAGCTTGATTGTGGTAAAGACTCTCTTGAGGTATTTGTTGAGCATTCTGTAAAGCTTGCTCCCAGTATGTAACTGCTAGTTGCCATTGATTTCTTTGTGCATAGGTTTTGGCTTGAGTGGCTGTGCTAACGGCTTGTTGATAACTTCTCGCTGCCATTTGTGCGGTAGTGGCGCGATCGCGTGTCCTGGCCAATTGCGGTTGATACTCTAATAACAGTTCTTGGGCTTGGGTGTATGCAGG
>PWQB01000413.1 GCA_003556955.1 Nostocaceae cyanobacterium CSSed10_463m | reverse complement strand
TTAGCTTTTACATCATCAAACCTGATAACTGATAACTGATAACTGATAACTGTTAACTGTTAACTGTTTTTTTGATACTCCTATAAATCAGATTTTGGGTGGGGTCAAGTTGCACATTATTTACACCATTTTGAGTAAATATATAGTCTTGGGTTTGCCATAAAGGAATGTAAGGCACATCATTTGCTACTTGCGTTTGAATTTCAGAAAAAATTTGCTGACGCGTTGCAGGGTTTTGCTCTTGGCGTTGTTGGGCAATGAGTTTATTCATGGCTTCGCTATAGTAGAATGAACCTTGAGTTTTACTACCACCTGCTTCACAGCCTTGAGCATTTGAGCCTTTTTCACAAGATAAGAATGGCTGTACATAATTATCTGGATCTAAAAAGTCTGGATACCAATCAACTAAAGCGGCTGGATATATACCCCTGGAGATGTCTTTAAAGAAAGTGGCACTTTCTACATTACTAATTTCGATTTGCAGTATTCCTTCCATTTCTTGAGCAGCTAAAGATTGTAGTGTTTGTGCTGCTAAACTGCGATTAGCTGAACTAGAAGGATACCAAATTTGTACTTTGGCGGGATTTTCTTGAGAGAAGCCAGCTTGAGTTAATAATTCTTTGGCTTTATCAAAGTTAGCATCGCCATATTTTTCTTGAAATACTGGCTGGGAAACGTTGAAAGTGGTAGGAATCATGCTATAAAGTGGTTGAGCTTGACCGAGTAAAACTCGTTCATTGATCAGTTGACGGTCAATCATGGAAGCGATCGCAGCTCGCACTTCTGGTTGATCTAAAGGCTGCTGATTTCGATTCAACACCATATAAGTGACTGCGCTACCCTGAGCAGTAATTGCTTGCCAATCTCCTTGTTTCGCTCCTGCTTGTAAGCTACGAATTTGATCGGGTTGTAAGGATAAATAGGCGATATCTACTGTCCCTGTACGGAAAGCATTAAACAAATTCACCGGGCTAGTCTGAATTTGCAAGTTAACGCCCTCATTAGCTGGTTTTTCCCCCCAATATTTCTCAAAGACATCCAATCTCAGTGAATCTGTACCATACTGCGCTAACTTGTAAGGGCCAGTCCCAACAAAGGTATTAGGCTGAAATTTCCCCGCCCCAATTTCGTAAGCGGTGGGTGAAACTGCACACACCCCAGAAAATGCTAACAATGAGGGAAATGCCGCAAATGGTCGTTTTAACTGGATTGTTAACTCATATTCATCTGTGGCTTTTACTGATTCCACGGTATCCGATAATAAAAACGAGGGTTTTCCCTTATTTTCAATAAATCGCTGAATGCTAAACTCCATTGCTTTGGCGTTAAAGGGAGTTTCATCATGAAACACGACTCCCTGACGTAAGGGGATGGTGTAGGTTAAACCATCATCACTAATTTGGGGTAATGCTGTCGCCAGTTGGGGTTTAATTTCTGTGCTACCTGGTTCATAAGTGTAGAGGCGATCGCTCATATTTAACACTAAACTCAAGGAAGCTAGTTCGTAGGTATCAGCCGGATCGAGGGTTCTAGGTTTCAGTGTTGTCCCGACAGTAATTCGACCATCACCCGCACCAGATGATAAAGTCGTTGTCTGCTGGCGAGGAGCGCAACTCACAACTAAAAGTACACACAGACAAAACAATGATAAAAATTTTGTAATGCCACTCCATCGTCTTGCAGTCAAGGAAAACCAGGTCATATTATTGCAACTTTTTAATTGAGCAGTCAGCTATCGTACTATGATACGTAGCTATCATACTTAATTTTCTACATACAATTACTGCCTTTGAAATTTTATCGAGAATTTTTTCAGTAAAATCACATATAAATAACTGGTTTATTTGAGACTATTTTGGTTTGCGTATATTTGTCATGTCGCCAAGACTAAACACCAAGATAATCAAGTAGACCTGCGGTATATATTTTTTATTTCTAATATATATCTTTCGTTAGAAGGATATATATATTTTCTTAGTTAACATTTATTTATAAAGAGCCTGAACATCAGTGAAATTGGTTCTATAACTGTAAAACCACCAACAAAGTATTAACATGATCAAGTTGATTTCTCAGACAGTTAATCACATCAGCTTTCTGATGCAAAAAATTCAAATAAAAAGTTGTGTGGCTATTGTTTTAGCTGGCTTGATGACGCTAACGACAAATGTTGCTCTTGGGCAAAATAATCAAGTTTTAAAAGAGCAAGTCCGTCAAGATATACAGCAAGATGATTCCCAAAGACCAAAAACCATGAGGGAATGGAATCAGGAAGCTCGTGAAACCGAAGGTTATCCTGGTAAGCGACTGCAAAAAATTGGTGAAGAGTCAGCAGAAGCTTTTAAAGAATTTGGTTCAGGATACGTCGAAGGGGCTAAAAAAACAGCTCGTGATATCCAAAATGGTGCATCTGAGATAGGCGAATATATTTCGGACTAATCCAAACTTAATTTCTGCAAACAGTACACTCGTGACTTCTCGTCATGAGTCGGACTTTTATGTATATTTTTATGGTTTTGTGTTGACTAATGTAGCTTTATGTGATTTGTGTATTGAGACTTGAGTGGGGTGAGATCCAAGACTCAGTGACAATTACCGTTAATTTATGGCGGCCAGTGTCAAACGCTTGCAAACAAGTCCACAAATAGTTACACTTTTTAAAACATTCTCATTTTTGCTTGGCAATTGCGTAGACGCTGAAAAGGTAACTTTATTAAGAATAGTGTTTGTTAACGTCCAAACTTCTTCTAGGGGTTTGCCAGGTTCCCAAAGAACTAGGGTGAAATTTGCTTAGAGAAAATCTCTGGGCAGTTATACAGGCGATCGCTATTTTATCAAGTAAAGCTACCCAGCGTCTGGAAATATTGCCAAACTAGCTACACCATCGGATTGATCACCACTAATTTGTGGTTAAATCCAAGAGCGTGGCAATAAGAAAAACTCAGAGAGTTCACAAAAATGGCGGTAAAGCATGACAGTAGGAGGATTAACCCCAACTATTCTGCTGTCCGTCCCTCAGAACCTCGGTAAGAAAATCGCTTTGTAAACATAATTCATCGAGGAGGAGCGTAGTCGATGGGACTACCCTGGTACCGAGTACATACAGTCGTTCTGAATGATCCAGGTCGATTGATTTCTGTACACTTGATGCACACAGCCTTAGTTGCAGGCTGGGCTGGCTCAATGGCACTGTACGAACTAGCTATTTATGATCCCAGTGATCCGGTTCTGAACCCAATGTGGCGACAAGGGATGTTCGTCCTGCCTTTCATGTCGCGCTTAGGTGTAACCGAATCATGGGGTGGCTGGAGCGTTGTGACTGGTAGTGCCGCAAGCGATCCTGGTTTCTGGTCGTTTGAAGGTGTAGCTGCTGCTCACATTGTTCTTTCTGGTTTATTATTCCTAGCTGCCGTTTGGCACTGGGTTTACTGGGATTTGGAACTCTTTAGAGATCCTCGTACTGGTGAACCTGCTCTAGACTTGCCAAAAATGTTTGGCATTCACCTGTTCTTATCTGGTTTACTTTGTTTTGGTTTTGGTGCTTTTCACCTAACTGGACTATTTGGACCCGGTATGTGGGTCTCTGATGCCTACGGAGTCACTGGTAGCATCCAAGCAGTAGCACCAGAATGGGGACCGGCTGGGTTCGACCCATTTAATCCTGGTGGCGTTGTTGCTCACCATATCGCCGCAGGCGTTGTTGGCATTATTGCTGGTTTATTCCACCTTACAGTTAGACCCCCTGAACGGCTATACAAAGCTTTACGGATGGGGAACATTGAAACCGTACTTTCTAGCAGTATTGCTGCCGTATTCTTCGCAGCTTTCGTTGTGGCTGGTACGATGTGGTACGGTAACGCCACCACCCCGATTGAACTGTTTGGTCCAACTCGTTATCAGTGGGATCAAGGCTACTTCACTCAGGAAATTGAACGCCGTGTCCAAACTAGCCTGTCTGAAGGTGCAACCCTTTCAGAAGCTTGGGCAGAAATTCCCGAAAAAT
>PWQB01000392.1 GCA_003556955.1 Nostocaceae cyanobacterium CSSed10_463m | reverse complement strand
GGGGATGGCTGGCAAAGGGTTTGCGATCGCTTAGGGTTTGGCTACATCAGTCCAGCTTGGGAAATTGAAGATATTTTGACCCGCATTCGTCAAACAGAAGTACTTATTTGTGAAGCCATGCATGGAGCAATTGTTGCCGATGCCTTAAGAGTACCTTGGATTCCTGTCAAAACTCACCCTTCAATTATGCCACTCAAATGGCAAGATTGGACTGCCTCTATGAAACTTGAATATCAACCTTATTCTTTGGGCTACTTATATCAACCTCGTTCTTCATCAGGTGGATGGGCTAAAGGTAATACTGAGAATAAGTTCGATTATCTTTTGAATCCTGCACGACAGGTGCGGGATTGGCTTAGACAACAAACAGCAGCACAGGAACTATCTAGCTTGGTAAAAACAGCAAAGCCTTGTCTAAGTAGCGATGCTAGACATGAGGAAATGTTGCACCGATTAGAAACCTGTTTAGAGCAGTTTAAACTTGATTTCGCCCAAGGTAAGTTCAGAATTTAGTGGGCGATCTTTTGCCACAACCACTCTGTTACAGGCTTTTCGTACTTTCCTTTCTGTCGAAACGTTAATTTTGTGCAACAGCCTGTTGCACAATTAGCAGTTCAACTTATCTCAAGCATTGGAGAATCGACATCTAAAAGCCAATTTTCATCGATAAATTCTAGATTGTCATCATAAACAAGAACTAATTCACCAATCTTTTGAGTGTGATTAGTTGATGTTTTGTAAATAGTGTTAATTAAATGCCAGGAACCAGACTTGAACTGGTGACACGAGGATTTTCAGTCCTCTGCTCTACCAACTGAGCTATCCCGGCTGGGGGCTTTTGTGACCCACGATTACTAAAGTTAGCACAAGAAAAATTGTTTGGCAAGAGGTTGAATAAAAAAAGTTTATCCGGCTTTAAACTTTAACTTCGCCACCAAGAAAACAGCCACAAAAAACAAAAACTGCACCAGCACAATACTAGGGCCTGATGGAAAGTTAAAAATACCCGAAACCATAATACCAGCAAGGCTTGTAGTGGAACCCACGATGATTGATAAGAGCAAAAAACGGTGAAAGTGATGACTCATCAGCTTGGCTGTGGAAGCGGGAATCACCAAAAAGGCATTGACTAGCAAAGCACCGACGGCTGTAATTGCCACAGCAACCGCTAGGGAAAGTAAGATGATAAAGCCATAGCGATACAGTTGAACTGGTACACCTTGTACTTGCGCTACATCGGGGTTCAGGGTTAATAAAATTTGCTGCTGCATGGTAGAAAATAAAAATATGCTACTGGCGATCAGCAAAAGTGTCGTCAAAATCAAATCTGTATTGTCAATGGCTAAAATATCACCGAACAAGACTCGCATTAAATTGCCACGATAACCCGGAACGAAGCTAGTCATGATTACGCCAATGCCTAATGCTCCTGATAGCACTATACTCAGAACGCTATCGCTGGCTAAATCGGTTTTGTCAATGAAGTAGAGAACAACCACCCCAAACACTAAGGTAAAAGGCAACAGCATCCAAGTTGGGTTTAACTGTAGCAATACACCCAAAACTACGCCAATTAATGCTGCGTGACCAACCGCATGGCTAAAAAAGGATAGCTGACGTAATGTCGCAAAACTACCGAGTAATCCCCCCAGGATTCCCATTAACACAGCACCTGCGATCGCTCGCTGCATGAAGGGGAATTGTAATAAGTTCACAAAGTCAAAGTTAACGGCGATGGTCGCTGCCGATAGGGGGTAGCTCATCCCTAGTATGTTTATCTGGCAGACAGAGCATAAATCCATAATTACCATCTATATATCTTTTAGCCTGATTATATTGACTACAGGCAAATTTTTATTGATACCAATCCAATAAAAATATTATAATTAAATTTGAATATAGAGTTATAAAATTGTCAATTTTTGAGTATAATTTAAGATAGAATACTACAGATATTAATATTGTGCAAGACTTAGCAGATCAAATTCTCACTACCGAAAAGGCTCAAAGAATGGCAGAGTTTTTTAGCTTTTTAGGAGATCCGAATCGTCTGCGAATCCTTTCTTTTCTGGCGAACAAAGAACTGTGTGTTAGTGACTTAGCAGCATTACTAAACATGAGTGAATCTGCTGTTTCCCATCAACTGAGAAACTTGCGAGTTATGCGATTAGTTGGCTATCGTAAGCAGGGACGTAATGTGTTTTATCACCTCCACGACAATCATATCTTTCATCTTTACCAGGCTGTTGCTGAACACTTAGATGAACCGCCTGAATCTTAAATTGGTTAATAGGATTGTTTAAAGTTTTAATGATGATGCTGGTATGGACTCAATCCAAGTCCATAAGTTGCTAACAGATTTTGGGGTGAAAGGGCAATTTCGGGTTGACCAGTACAAACAACAGTTTGGTTAAGGCAAATAACGCGATCGCAATGACGGCTGACCATATCAATATCATGGGAAATTTGCAATACTGTCCACCCTTCTTCCAGCTTTAATTCATTTAACAAAGCGTAAAAATCTGTTGTCCCTTGGACATCAACTCCAGCAAAAGCTTCATCTAATACTAAAAGTTGGCGAGGAACTACTAGACAATAAGCCAACAATACCCGCTTTAGTTGACCACCGCTCAGAGTACCAATAGCTTGATGCTGGAGATGATAAGCATCAGTTCGCCGTAACGCCTCGGCTATTGCTACTGATTTTTTGCGATCTTTTTTCCACAACTGGGAAAAAAATGAACTTTGATTTTTCCTTGCATTCGCCCATCCCAGTCCTACTAATTCGCCCACAGAAATTGGGAAACTGCGGTCAAAAACAAAATTTTGGGGCATATAACCCAATTGATGACGCAAATTTCCTAACTTGGTAATGGGACGACCAAAAATTTCAATTCTACCGGCACTGCGGGGAAGTAAATTTAAAATTGCTTTCACCAAAGTACTTTTACCAGCACCATTGGGACCAACAATAGCTGTATCTGTTCCTGGTAGCAATTCAAAGGTGACATCTCGCACAGCTAAATAACTGCCTTGATATACATTTAATCCTTCGACTTTTAAAATTGGCGATGTCATTCGTTCTGAATTATTAAATAAGTCGGCGTGAAAATTTCCATGTGTGTAATTGCGAGTGGAAGGAAGTGGATGAAAGTTGAGAGCAAGACAAACGATCATTATATATCGCTGTCTTGTCATCAAATTATCTACACCCAGCCTCCAGAGTTTGCAAGTTGTTTCTAATAACTTGGAAGTAGTACTGGGGGTTGGTGTCGCCGCCAGCAGTTTCTAAAGAATTCAACTTACGCACAGTTATGTTCAAATCTTGGGCTAGACTGTTTAATAATCTATTATCCACCCCCGGTTCGCTAAACAAAGCTTTAGCATCGTACTTTTTCACAGCTTTCACAGCTTTTTGGACATCAGCTGGAGAAAGTTGGTCTTCGGGAATTTGTACTACAGCAACTTGTTTGAGATTATAACGTTGAGCTAAATATGGAAAAGCATCATGGAAGGTGATAAAGGTGCAGTTAGGAGTTTTCTGCAAAGTTTGCTGAAATTCTTGATGTAAATCATCTAATTGTTGAATAAAAGCCGCAGCATTGGCTACATAGGTAGCTTTGTTAGCTGGATCAGCAGCAATTAATCCATCCCGAATATTTGATACTTGCTGTTTTGCTAAAACTGGATCTAACCAAACGTGGGGATTTCCATCAGCATGACTGTGGCTATGTCCGTGGCTATGTCCGTGGCTGTGTCCGTGGCTATGTCCGTGTTCTGTTACTGTTGTATCAACAGGGGAAATTTCACCTATGGTTTCAATACCTTGACTAGCATCAATTTTAACTAAATTAGAATTTTCAGCATTTTTGATGGTGCTATCGAGAAATTCCTCTAATCCCAAACCATTTTTGACTAAAATATCGGCGGTAGAAATCGCTTTTACATCATCCGGTGTGGATTGGTAATCATGTACATCTGTAGTTGGTGGTACAAGAATTGATACATCAG
>PWQB01000580.1 GCA_003556955.1 Nostocaceae cyanobacterium CSSed10_463m | reverse complement strand
TAGGAATCACCCACAACGCCACCAATGAATCATTCCCAGATGGTACAGCATCAGCACGTAAGGCAGGGACAATTCTATTAGAGAAGTTTAGCGCCAACGGTGAAACACCACTATCTAGGGTAGTTGTCCGCTATGGCCTTGTTGATGAGAACGGCAATAATTTAGAAGATGTTGAAAAAACTCTACCAGACTGGATGCACCCTGAGCGCATTTACCAGCACTTCAATGGTCAGCCAATCAATTTTGATGACTAATGCAAGTTGGCATTGCGCCATAATAAAATCACACAAGCGATTAACTGTTGATATGACACAAGTTTACCAACCCCGTCGTCGAAGCCGTATCCTAGCACCATCTGTCATCGCACCGTCAGACCTTGATCACCGCCGGGAACACAGCAATACTCTGGCTTTGCAATGTCGGGCTGTGTTTGAACGCCTGCGGGAGCAATTGATAAAAACGCATTACAACTGGTTTATTGCCATCGACCCCGAAAGTGAAAATTATTTGATTGATCAAACTTTGCCAGGACTAACCCAAAAAATCCGTCATTCTTATGACGATACCGATGTCAAGCTTACTATCTTTCGCCTAAATGATACTGGAACCTGTGGCAGACTATGGGTGTAGGTGCTTTTGGGGACAATGGTGAGCTATTGTTTGAAATCCAGATGCTGGCCGCCAATGGAGATGTATTTTCTGTGGAAGCTCTATTTGATACTGGCTTTACTGCGGGGTGGCTGGCTATTAATACCCAAGATTTGGAAGCATTGGAATGGTTAAGAATTGCTGCCCAAATCTTCATGACAACAGCACGAGGGGAAGGTCAGTTCAATTTGTATGAAGGCAGGGTGATCATTGATGACACTGAGTTTACTATTCCCGTTCACGTTGGGGATGATATTCCCGATACCCTCATGGGTTCTGCGTGGTTGGACATCATGCAACTGGTCGTCAATAAACCTCAAGGGATATTAACCTTAGAAATAGTCAAGGGAAACTAAAAACAGGTTTGGCTAATCAGCTTAATACAGAAGGGTTTTTGCTAGATTGGCATACTGTGATTTTTTTGCTTATTCCACTTTCATGTGTTCTGGTGTACGCAGTTCATAAGTACCAAGACGGAATTAATTACATATTGATTTTTTGCCAATTCTTTGCAAGTCAATAATTTCAGCCCAGATTTCGTGTAATTAATTTTGTCCGATTACTTAATGGCTACTTATTCAGTATTGTGTCTTTTTGAATATTTTAGCTAGTTTGACATTACTAGTACCGCCGTGAAGTCAAAAGCCAAAAGTCAAAAGTTAAAAGTTAAAAACCAAAAGCCAAAAAGCTGATTTTATAGGCGTTTCATTGATTTCAAATGGTTGTGCTATTTAAGCTGTGCTGTACTAGCTTTGTACAATACAACTTTTAAACGAGAAGATTTACCGTAAACTGTACTATGTGTTTTTGAGCCTAGCTATGCCAATTATTGCAGTTATTAATCAAAAAGGAGGAGCCGGCAAGTCAACAGTTGCCGTGCATCTAGCGCGTTGGCTGCAAAAACAACGTAAATCTGTGTTGCTTGTGGACGCAGATGCTCAATGCTCATCTTCCAAATGGCTGGCGCGATTAGAAAAAGATGTTCCTTGCCAGATTCTTCAAGCACCTGATGCACTGTTGGATGAGTTACCTAAATTGATAGAGGGGTACAATTGGGTCATTGCTGATGGGCCGGCCGCGCTGTCCGAAACAACTAGAGCATTGATTTTAACTGCTGATTTAGTGATTGTTCCTTGCCAACCTACGGGTGTTGATTTGGAGAGCGCTTCAGATACTGTAAGGTTGATTCAGCAAGCTCAAAGAATTCGCCGTGGAGAGCCGAAAGCAGTGATGTTTGTTAATCGGGCAGTCAAAGGAACTAAATTAAAGGATGAAGCGATTGAAGTTCTGCGACTGATGCCAAATGTTATCGTTCTGGAAAATGTGCTTCATCAGCGCCAAGTTATTGCTGACTGCTACGGACAAAACTCTACAGTTTTTGATTTGTCTGGCTCCACAGCAGGAATTGCTAGACGTGAAATTGAGCAAATATTTAAACAAGCCTTGGAGGTTTTAAATGCCTAAAGCAAGGCAACCACTTAGTCAAGGACTTGCTGCTTCTATTGCCCAAAAATTTATTGCAGATCCAGCAAGTGTTCAATCTTCTCAAACGATACCAATTGAACAAATTCAACTTCCAGCCAAACAACCCCGTCGTTATTTTGACCCCAATAAGCTAGCTCAGTTAGTTAAATCAATTCAGGAACATGGCATTTTGGAACCTTTGCTGGTTCGCCCATTGGAAAATGGTAATTATGAGCTAGTCGCAGGGGAAAGGCGTTATCGCGCAGCGCAAGAACTGAAATTACCTGATGTTCCTATAGTGAGTAGGGAGTTTGACGACCAACAGGCTTTCCAAGTTGCTTTAATCGAAAACCTACAACGCGAGGACTTAAACCCTGTTGAGGAAACCGAGGCAATTCTTGACCTGCTTTCGATTACTCTCAACATCAGTAATGATGAGGTGGCTTCTATCTTGCATCGTGCCAACCATGCCAAAAATCGTGGTCAAGAATTGGAGGAAAACGTTTTCCTCCAACTTCAAACTATCGAATCAGTTCTAGCTGGCATTGGTCGGTTTTCTGCGGAATCCTTTCGTACCAGTCGTTTACCGTTGCTGACTTTGCCTGCTGAGATAATGCGCGCACTACGAGAAGGTCAGATTGAGTTTACCAAAGCTAGAGCGATCGCTCGTGTGAAAAATGAGCAGCAGCGCAAAACTTTACTAAAGTTAGCAGTATCCAAGAATTTGAGTTTGAGCGAAATTAAGCAAAAAATCCAAGAACTGAATGTCACTGAAAAAGAAAAACCTAGTACCAGCTATGTTCAGAGGTATTCCCAGATTGGTCAACAATTAAAGAAAGCAGATATTTGGAATGACCCAGATAAACGAGCTAAGTTAGATACTCTGCTTTCTCAAATAGAAGATTTAGTTAAAAAGACTGATGAGTAAGGTATTAAGCCTTTTCCAAAAACAAATATTAGATTAGAGATGATAAAAATCACATCAGGGGCAAAGTAGGTAAAATCGGTTGCATTGCCCAAATGTATCATCAACACAGAGGTAGATTTGCTGCGGCATCGTGTCAATCATGCCCAAAATCATAGTCAAAAAGTGGAGGAAAACGTTTTCCTCCAACTACCTCTTCATTCCTAGTTGGTAATGGTTGTGTGGCTGAGAAATCCTTTCCTACCAGTTGTTGAGCATTAGGGTATTAAAAAGTCAAAGATATGGGATGACCCCAAAAAGCAGAAACGTTTAGAAAATCTGGTCGCTGCTATTGAAGCTTTCATAAACGAATCCAACTCAGCTTTAAGTGCCAGAGGCAAGCAATCGCGCCCGGAGAAAATTCAGTAGAATCATCAAACACAGAGGTAGATTCTCTGCGGTATCGTGTCAACCATGCCCAAAATTGTGGTTAAAAAGTGGAGGAAAACGTTTTCCTCCAACTACCTCTTCAGTCTTAGTTGGTAATGGTTGTGTGACTGAAAAATCCTTTCCTACCAATCGTTGACCATTACTGAATCTGCCTGCTGAGATTTAACAAGCACTACCATTCGGTCAGATTGAGTTAACGAAAGCTAAAACGATGCCTTTGGCGATCGCTCGTGTGAAAAATCAGTAGAATCATCAAACACAGAGGTAGATTTGCTGCTACATCGTGTCAACCATGCCCAAAATCGTAGTCAAAAAGTGTAGGAAAACGTTTTCCTCCAAAGTCAAAATATCGCAATCTGTGGTGCTATGAAGAACATTTTTTCAGCAACTTTTCCGGTATTTCATCAGTCTGATGTTCCAACTTATGTAAAAACCCTTAAATGTCTGACTCCACTCAGGGTATTCCCGGTTTACCTGATTTGACACATCCTACAGAGCTAATTCAGTTTGGCTCTCAGGTACTGCAAGCTTCATTGTTATTGGTATTTTTGGTCAT
>PWQB01000798.1 GCA_003556955.1 Nostocaceae cyanobacterium CSSed10_463m | reverse complement strand
CAAATATTTGCTCTTTGAGAATACCTGCACTCCGAAAAACCAGAGTCATAAGATAATCTTCATTACCATAGTAATCATGAGCATAAATCTGTGGATACTCAAAATTTGAGATATCTGTACGAAGTCCCTGGAAAAGGGGAATACTATTAAATACACCTTTCCTGAGTGAATTCTGCCAGTTTTGAATCTTTTCAACATCATTATAATGGTGGGTAATTTTTCCTGTTTGTAAACCCTCGTCCCATAGTTCATCAAACTCTGCATCTGTATAAATTTTGGTCATTTTCGTTAATACAATTTTTATCAACTTTCTTGAGAAATTATCTCATATCTTATGGGTGCTTAATGATGCGAGTATTTCGACTGCAAGCATTAGAGGGGTTTTTCTGCTATTTTTGCTGACTGTCTGGCGGATGATAGGCAATTACCATGAATTACCGAACTCATATTTGGCATTTCCTGCCGGCAATCGGGACAAAACCAGTAAATTTTACTACTACCGATGTGTTGCAGTAGTTTTCCATTACAGCAAGGGCGATCGCTCATATTTTATTTAATGATCAGCGTTGCTAAGTTTTAAATTTATCAAATCTAGTTATTGACAGTAAAATCAATAGCTAGTTAAATTTGGGTAAATTTGTCGAATCAGAAAAAGGCGCAGGAGAATAAATCTCCTACAAGTCAGCCTGATGTCGGAGGTAATAGATTTATACAAAAGTAATCTAACAAATAATTTTAATTATTGCCATCTTTTAGCAATAGATAGAAGGATAGACATATTCAGATATGCCTTGGGATTTTCTTGTTGTCGGTTATACGATGACTGAGAAATAACTGAGTGAACCCCAAGAATCCCTAGTATGCTTGGGGTTGGGTTTCTACTTATTGGCTAACCATGCCTCCAAATCTAACAAAGTGGTAAAGTCCAATAAAGCCTCACCCAGATTTTCCAATTGTTCCAACGACAGAGTTTCCAATTGTTCCCGTATCCCTGCGGGTAATTCTCCCACTTTGCGAGTGAGTTGACGCAAAACCAGACTTCGTTCCCCTTCTTGTCGTCCTCGCTGTTCCCCTTCTTGTCGTCCTCGTTGTTCCCCTCGTTGTTCGCCTTCTTCGAGAATTTCTTGGTAAATTACTGACTCGCGCATCATACCCTCCCGAAATAATTTTCTAATCAAATCCTTTTTAAATTTTAACCCCGCTAAGATTTGGGTGTAGGCGGAAATTTCCGGTCGTTGGGTTTTTTCCACTTGGTTGACTCGCTGCACAATTTGTTCTAGCAGGACAGGGGGTTGATTTGTGGCTGTTAACGATGCTAGAGGTAACAAGGCTGAGTCTTGAAGAAACGGTTCCGGGTTTTCCTCCCACATCTTAATTACCCGATATTCGTGTCTAGTGTTTTCTACTGTAAAGGCTGTAGGAATTTCAATGTCATCTTTGGGGGGAAGTAGTAAAACTACCACTTGTGTGATTGGTAAGCGATACAATCGATACAACCGCACCCAATAATCTAACATTCGCAGAGGTAGGGGTGGTGTAGATTCCAATTTGGTTTGGAACTCTAAGTGTAAAATTCTACCTTCTAGTTGTAGAAAGGTGACGTAATCGGCGCGGATGGGTTCAATACTCAATTCGGTTTTCAGGACTGTAGCACCTGTTTGGGGTGTCCCTAAGACCCAACTGGCGAATCTTTCTGGATGTTTTTCTGATAGCAGCTTGCAGAGATTGTCGAAGGACATTGATAATACATGGCTATTTCATTAAGCATTGTTATTATCTCATGGAGAATTAAAAATATGATACCTAAGACTGCAACATCTGCCGAATTTGATTGATAAATATTTCAGCTGCAATTGGTCCTCGAATGCGAACGAGTTGATAATCCATAAAATAAATTTTTCCAGCTTGTACGGCGGGAATTAATCGCAGAATTTGATCGTTTTGCCACTGCTGTTTGGCATTATCAATTGTGTCACTTCCACCAGTGGGCATAACTAAAATATGATCGGCTTTAATATCTGCGATCGCCTCAATTGAAATACTCGGTCTGTCTGCTTCTCCGACAATCACCTGAAAGCCTAAATCTTCAAGCAACCCAGTAATTAAACCAGACGATAAGATAAATGATTGATTGGAAATGCCGTTCCAGCCTAAAACAATAATTGTTTGCCCTGATATGACTGGTGCTAGTTGGCTTTTGACTGTTTCCACAAGTTGATTATGGGATGCGATCGCCTGTTTCGCTTGTTCTTCTCGATTTAGTCCCTGTGCGATCGCTTCCATCGCAGGTTTCCATCCTGTTTTGCCCCCAGTGTCGAAAAATGCTGTTGGTGCAATGCTAGAGAATAACTTGTAATTGGTCTCTAGTTGGAATTTTTCACCCAAAATTAAATCGGGTTTGAGTTGCACTAATGTTTCTATAGAGGGATTATGGCGATCGCCTAAATTTACAGGTTGGCTGGTGACGCGATCGCCTAAAAACCGAATCTGCTGACTAGGGTTATCAAATACTTGAGTGTTTAATAAATCCACTTCTGCATAACCAGCCGGTTGTACCCCTAACGACAGCAAAATATCTAACAACGGTGGACTCAGGGCAACAATTTTTTGCGGCTGTCCACAAATTTCCGTTTCACCACCGTCATGCTGAATCACACGACAATTTGCTGCTTTATTTTCAGGAGTTTCACCACTCTGTAATTGAGGTGTGTTGCTATTACAAGCTGCAACTAAAATCAATGTACACAGTGATAGTAACAACAGTTTAATATGCCTGAACCAAAACTTCATTTATTTTACTTGGATAAGATTACTCACTGTGTACTTGGGAATCGGTTCTAATTTAGTCCCATCATCACTTCTAATCAGGGTTTCACCTGTGACGACATCAGCCTGATAGCACTTTATGAAACCATCAGAACTAATTGCACTCAATTCAATACGATGAAAACATTCATCTTCACTTTGTTCAACAATGTGACAAGCTACTTTGTAGTTAAACCATTCCCAACCATGTTGAAAAATTAACTCTCTCTCCATCGCTTGGGCAGGATATGGTAAAATTGCCCAACCACGATAAATGGATTGTAAGCAGTTAATATCGCCATTGTAGGTAAGAATAGCGGCAAAACTTGAGGCATCAAGCCAAGCATAATATCTACATTGCGGCACATCTAAGACTGTAGGGGCAAAACGATGACCACCAAAATGGCTCGATTGCCAAACGCGAACAGATTCCACTTTTAAGTCAGCTACAACTGCATTAGCTTGGCGAAAAAAAGGAATGCCACATTTACCACAACGTTTGTCAACAGCGCCGTGGGTACAAATTAAGATATCTCGAACATGAGGATTAATATCTCTACCGCCGATATCTTTACCTGCTAACCAATCTCTGAGAACGGTAGCGACATCCTCAAGACTAGGAACATGAATTTCCTGCTTGGCATATCCTTGAGTAAAACCCGACACCGGGGTAAAAATTATGATGCGTGTCAGTCCCTCACTGCGTAATTTTTCGTTGTGGATGAATAGTAAAATCCCATCTGGTTTGACTTCGTAAAACTCCTCCTCGAATAATCGCAAATTCTCAGGAACAGCTTTTGATGTAAATTCATTGGCTTTCCAGGGAGGTGGACATTCAATCAATACATAGCAATTTCGTTGCACACCAGTACCAATGGGATCTTCGCTGAATGGCTGGGATTCTGGGACACAAAAAGAGTGGTTCATTTCCAAAAAACATCAATTAAAATTGCCATGAAACAGATCCCTGAACTGTAAACGGAATCCCAGGATCGATAAAACCACCTGTCTCGATATACTTCACACCAAAAATATTTTTAAAACCGAGTGTTGCTTTAAAATTTTCGCGTCGGTAGTAAGGTAATGGTTGTTCTGCTTGAATTTCATTCTCAGGTTCCTCTGGTTGAGGCTGTGGTGACGGTGTGGAAGCCATAGCACCCGCTATCGAGAAAATTAGACCCTCTTCTGGACTGTCAAACAACTGCACAACTGGTAAACT
>PWQB01000569.1 GCA_003556955.1 Nostocaceae cyanobacterium CSSed10_463m | reverse complement strand
CCCCCCAGTAATTCCTGAAGTTGGACTTCAGTAACAGGAAGAGTTTCAATTTGAGATTGGTTATTTAGCACCATTGTCGTGCTGACATTTAGCTGGAAACCAATTTTTTCATAAAATTCCTGTTGATGAGTAGTCATTAAGTATACTCGTTCAACTCCTCTTACACGGGGATGACTCAAAACGGTTTCAACTAACTTTCGTCCCAAACCTGTACCACGATACTCTGGATGAATCACCACATCCCAGATACTAGCCCGATAGATGCCATCAGACGTTGCTCTAGCAAAACCAATGAGTCGTTCTCCATCCCAAATACTAATCACCGGATCGCTATGAGTAACAGCGATACTTAAATCCTCTATACTACGTCCTTTTGCCCAAAAAGCGGCAAGATTAAATAGTTCTTGGAGTTGATAAAGGTCTATTTCAGACAGGTGATGCTCGCTAAATTGAATTTGAGGATAGTTCATGTTGTACACCCCAATTTGGCAATAACATTTCGGTCATATTATCCTGAAAAATGTTGAATACATCTATATGCAGCAAGTTCCAAATTTAATTAGGGCTTGCTGTTCGCGTAGCGTGCCGTAAAGCCTGACGGCATAGCTGCGCTTAGAGGCATAAAAGTTATTTGTGAGGATAGGGAACAGGGAACAGGGAACAGGGAACAGGGAACAGGGAACAGGGAACAGGGAACAGGGTTTTGAGGATTTATCTTGGTGAAAATATCTGAACTATGCAATCAATCAATGCATAACTTTTCATCTTCACAAGTCTGATTCCTTGCAACTTTTTAACTCTCAACTTCCTTACACCCTTGATGGATAAAGGTTTCACCTTTATTCAGCACGCCCTAGTACCGCAAGGCGGAAGTCAAAAGTCAAAAGTCAAAAGTTAAAAAGCTTATAAAATGGGCTTTTCATGGATTTTGAATGGTCTATTTATTTACGCCGACTTGTACTAGTTACAAATCCACTTCCATAGAGGATGAGTTTGGCCTTGCTGTCTGATTCTAAAAACTTGTTTTTCTAAACGTTGTTGTTCCCGTTGCGGTAATCCCAGCAAAATATTTCGGCTTTGCCAAACTAAAGTAGAAACAGTAGTACCGATACAAACAGCTAAACCAAGGGTAGACAGTGGATGATAAAACAACCCGTATCTTACTGCTACCCAGGTAAAATATTGTTGTAATATAGCAATTTCTCCTCGTAAATTCCACAAGGAAAACGGTGCAATTGTCAGCCATAAACAGCCAACAAAACACCACCTACCGTATACAGTCAGCTGATGGAGCTTCTGTACCTGTTGGGTAAAATTTGTATCAATGCTGTGGGCATTTTTGCCATTTACTGATGCTTCTTCCGGCTGATCCATAAGCAATTCCGAATCAATCAAACTCTTGGGGTATGCAAAGGTTGATGTTACCAAGATTTTTACCGCCAGGCATTTATTTTAACTGTCTTGGGAACTAGTCGATGTATCAACTGCATCAGCATTGACTAACACCGGAGATGTTTCTGTGCGTTGTCGCCACCAAGCTAGGAGAGTACTGGCGATAAAAAGACTGGAATAAGCCCCCATACTAAAGCCAATAATTAATGCGAGGGAAAAATTTCTCAGGGTTTCTCCGCCAAATAAAAAGATGGCAGTGAGGGTGAGCAAGGTTGTTAATGTGGTGTTGATAGAACGTCCTAATGTTTGGTTGACAGCATTATCGACAATCTCCACAATCGGCAGTTCAGGATTGACTTTAATTGTTTCCCGAATGCGGTCATAAATCACCACTGTATCGTTGACAGAGAAACCGATAATTGTCAGCAGGGCAACAATGAACAGACTATCCACTTCTGTACCCAGCACTAACCCGAAAATTGAGAAAACGCCTAAAGTAATAAATACATCGTGCAGCAGCGCCACAATGGCAAATAAGGCATAATCTAACTGGAAGCGGAAGGTCAAGTAAATAATAATGCCAGCAAAGGAAACTATCAAGGCAATTATCCCAGACCGAAATAATTCTGCTCCCAGGGTAGGGCCAACAGTATCAATTTGGTTTTGTTGCGGGTCAAAAGTGCCGATTTTTGCGGTTAAAGCAGTTTGTAAATTAGTGCGTTGATCAACATCTAAGTCCTTACTGCGAATGGATATGCCATTTTCACCAACTATTTGGATACTGCTATCGCCTAAACCCTGCGCCTGCGCTACTTCCCGAACTGCGTTGATGTTTATTGGTTCGTTGCAGTTACCTGGTTGGGTACAATCACGTTCAAACTGTAACCGCGTACCACCGATGAAATCTAAACCGGGGCGTAGGGGTGCGCCAATTTGGGGATTTTGCCACGAAATCACCATTGAAATAATCCCAATGAGAATCATGGCACCAGAAATAGTCCACCATAGCGATCGCGATTTGTTAATACTCAATTTCATTTAACTACCTCTGCCTTATTTAAGGGTGGCAGGTTCGGACAAAAAAGTTCTCGCTTATTTTTCACAGCCGCATTGGTAACTACTAAAAACATCAGTGTGCGGCTACAAGTAATCGCCGTAAACATACTGACTGCAACACCTAAAGCTAAGGTGAGAGCAAAGCCTCGGACTAATCCAGAACCGAACCAAAATAGCGCTGCACAAGCAATCCATGTAGTGACATTGCTATCTAAAATACTGGAAAATGCCCGGTAAAAACCAGATTCTACGGCACGATATAGAGATTTCCCGGCTCTTAATTCTTCTCGTGTGCGCTCAAAGATTAACACATTAGCATCAACAGCCATGCCGATACTCAGGATAAAACCTGCAATTCCTGGCAGAGTCAAGGTAACGCCCAATAAGGCAAAACTCGCCCATGTCAGGAGAGAGTAAATCACTAGAGAGAAATCCGCAATCAGTCCTGGTAAGCGATAGTACACTACCATAAAGATTAAAACTAAAATCAAACCGCCGACAGCAGCATAAATGCTGCTTTGAATACTGTCTCTACCCAAGGTAGCACCTACTGTTCGTCTTTCGGCAATTTCCACTGGTAAGGGTAACGCACCGCCACGTAACTGCACACCCAAGTCGTTAGCTTCTTGCGGGGTAAATCGACCTGTAATTACGGCAGCACCCCCAGTAATCCCTGTGGCAGCAAATTCTATACCCACTACAGGCGCACTGATGAGTTCATCATCTAGAAATACACCAATACTCCGCCCCGTACCTGCGAGGTTTTTGGTGAGAGTGGCAAATAGTTCACCACCTTTTTGATCAAAGCGAATAGCAACATTCCAGTTACTACTATTTTGAGTCGGTTCACCGTAGGCATCCTGGAGGTATTTACCATCAAGTGGTGGATCTGTACTTTCAAACAATTCAGCGATCGCTTGATTATTTTGTTGTAATTCTGCTTGATTTTGAGCAATTAATGCTTGATCGTCGGTGGTGCGTAACTCTTCTTGCTTTGCTCTGAGTTCGTTGCGTGACGCTTGAAAAGCAAAAAGTTGAGTTTCGGTTCCCGGCTTTTGTTGTCTAAATTCTAGTTGTGCTGTACCACCTAGCACACGTTCTGCTTGTTCTGGGTCATTCACCCCTGGTAATTGCACCAGGATTTTATCTGCACCCACGGTTTGAATAACTGGCTCAGAAACTCCAAGGCCATTAACTCGACCTTCCACAACTCTCTGAACACCTGCTAAATCTCGTTCAGTAATTTCTCTCATTCCCGGTGCTGTTTTCACCTGAATGGTTAACTGTGAGCCTCCTCGTAAGTCTAACCCCAAGGGGACTGGAATAGTTGCTATCACCGCAATGGCGGCGATGAGCAGTACAAAAATTAAAGCTAATAGCGATCGCTGTCTTTGCATACCATAACTCGCAACTGACAAAGGCTATAATAGCGTTCTTTTAACGGGATAGCGAAAGTCCCCACTCCCTAGAGCGTGTTTTCAAAGTCCAGAAGTAGGTTGGGTTAAGCGCAGCCCAACCCAACGCAGCAAACCAAAATATGGGGTTAAGTTGGGTTTCCCCAAGCTTCAACCCAACCT
>PWQB01000671.1 GCA_003556955.1 Nostocaceae cyanobacterium CSSed10_463m | reverse complement strand
CGTTTCAAACTAGATTTAGGAGGCGAACAGGAAAAGTTGTGACCCAGGAATTTCATATTTCCGTAACCCCAGTAGGGCAGAATGACTACTTGGTGCGGACGGAACAAGTCGCGCCTGGGGTACCATTGGCAGAAGAACTGGTAACTTGGCCTGTAGATGAATGGTTGGCATCTGCTGGGAATCTGATGAATGATCCACTAAAATCAGTGTTGCAGGGAGAAACCGTTGCTAGAAACTCTGTGAATTTGGTGGCATTGGGACAGCAGTTTTATAATGCACTGTTTCAAGGCACTCTCAGAGACAGTTGGATTACTGCCCAAGGTATTGCCCAGAACCACCAACAATTATTGCGCCTGCGTTTGGGGCTAAAAGATATCAGGTTAGCCCGTCTGCCGTGGGAAGTAATGCACGCAGGCGATCGCCCATTGGCTACTGGCCCTTATATTGCTTTTTCCCGCTACCAAAGCGGAATGATGGCCACATCTGGTTTACCATCTAGAAACAGACCCACACTACCAGAAACTGGTGGAGTGAGAGTTTTAATGGTGTTGGCTTCCCCTCCTGATCAAGTTCGCCTCGATCTGCTTAAACAAGAAGCTATTAACCTCCAAGCTGAACTTCATCGTCAAACAGCACGAACTAATGAAAATGGCAATCGTTTGCCAACTATTGAACTCACCCTGTTAGACCAACCAGGGCGTGAAGAATTAACGCAAGCTTTAGAACAAGGAAGATACCAAGTTCTACATTACTCAGGTCATAGTAATTTAGGGCCAAACGGTGGACAAATTTATCTTGTTAGTCGAAGAACTGGGTTAACCGAAACTCTGAGTGGTGACGATTTAGCCGGCTTGCTGGTGAATAATAATATTCAAATGGCTGTGTTTAATTCCTGTTGGGGAGCATATACAGCTACATCCGACCCGGTTGGGGATATGACGGGTGAACGTAACTTGACAGAAAGCCTAGTCAGGCGAGGCATTAGGGGCGTTTTGGCAATGTCAGAACGCATTCCCGATGAAGTAGCACTCACCTTGACACAATTGTTTTACCGCAATCTCAGCCAGGGATATACTGTAGATTTGTGTGTCAGTCGGGTACGTCAGGGGTTAATCTCTGCTTATGGTTCTCACCAGAGTTACTGGGCTTTACCGATTCTATATCTCCAACAAGATTTTGACGGTTTGTTGTGTCCAGAAATATCTTTAAGTGCCGATTCACTCAATGGGTACAGTCATAATCGGCCTTTGAGGGCGAATCCCACTGCTATGTATTTTGCAATGGCAGATGATGCTGACATTCCTCTACCCATTGATGACATGATTCCTTCTGGTCTAGGTCATGATTCTTCAGGGCTAGACTGGCTAGGCGAAGAGACGTGGGGGGATTTAGTTGATGAAATTGAGTATGATGATGATCCTCACTATGCAGAAGATTCGGCTTTAGTTTCAGATTTGTTTCGTCAGCTAGATCAGCAAAAAGCCGTAAATGATCGATTGGCGCTAAATGGGGGAGTTGTGCAACCGCCAATAGAGAACCAACTTCCTGAAGATCCAGCTGTGTCAGATATGGCGGCACTGGATCAGCAAATAGAGTTATGGGGAGAGATACCAGAAACTGTTACCGAAGCTAGTCGAAATTTTGCACAAGAGAAGAATAATCCCCCTTTCAGGGAATCATTACCACCAGCCCCATCCACTTCTCAAGCGGTTAACCGTTATCAACTACGATCCATTCTCGATTTTTTGGGTGCTAGCAACTTAGCCAAGCTGACCGTTGTAGGTGTAGCGATGATTATTGGCTTGAGTTGGTGGTGGCAAAATCGACCCAGATCATTTTTACCTGATATACCGCCAATTCCAACTCAGTCTCGAATCCGCGAAAGTCAACCAGAAATCGACATCACACAGGCTGCTACTCAAATTGTTACCGCCAAGGCTACAGAACAATTAAGCCAGGGCGATTTACAAGCAGGTTTGGTAGCGGTAGAAGAACTGCTGAATCGTGGTGCGCTATCGGCTGCTGAAACTTCTCTGAATTTAATTCCGCCAAGCCAACTCAATCATCCATCTGTTAACTTTTCTAGGGGAAGATTAGCGTGGCAGTTTGTTCAAACTGGAAACACAAAATATAGTATTGATGATGCTCGCCGTTTTTGGGAAAGGGCTGTGAAATCTCAACCGGATTCGCTTTTATATAATAATGCCTTGGGATTTGCCTACTATGCAGAAGCTGATTTAAATCGAGCTAATAATTCTTGGTTCAAGGCTTTAGATTTAGCTCTCAGACAGCAAAATATAACCTCTAATGAAGCAGTAGAAATCGATACAAAACAGTTGTCTGATGAAGCTTTAACTTCTTACGCTGGATTAGCTTTGGGTCTGTATACATCTGCATCTAGTCAACCTGCTAGTGATAAACAACGTCAATACCTGAATGAAGCGATAAAATTGAGACAAATGGTGATCAATAATGATCCGGTGAATTTCCAGATCAATCAATTGAGTCAGAATTGGTTGTGGACAGAACAGGCGATTGAAAATTGGCGATCGCTTCTTCAGGAAACAAAATAAGTTGAATTAATCCAGAATTTTGATATAAACCTTGTCTACTTTGAGAACTGTAGTTTTTAGTCAAGATGGTGAGATTGCTTCCTTACGTCGCCATGACAAAAACTCCACTTTTCATGATGATCTAAGTGAAGTATAGCAATAGCGGGCAAGACTTGTACTGAGCTTGTCGAAGTATGCCCGCACCACAAAAATTTAGTCAATAAAGGCTAAGAGGCGGAGGACTGTAATTTTTCCAGTTCCGCCAGAACTTCTGTACTGTGGATTGATGGATTAACTTTCACAAAAGTCTCACGCAAAATTCCTTCGGGATCAATGATAAAACTATGACGCGTCGAGACAAAACCGAGCCAAGAACCATAAGCTTTACTCACCGCGCCCGTGGTATCAGCTAGTAGGGGAAATTTTAACCCCTCTGAATCACAAAATTCGGCGTGGGAATCAATATCATCAGCACTGACACCAATAATCTGAACGTTTTTATCGATATATTTGGGTAAGTCTTGCTGAAAACGACGCGCTTCAATGGTGCAACCAGAGGTAAAGTCTTTGGGATAAAAGTAAAGAACTACCCACTTACCGCGCCAGTCAGAGAGAGAAATTGTCCCATCACCTGTGTTAGTCGGTAAAGTAAACTCTGGTGCAGGCTGATTAATTGCTGGTAGTGTACCACCCATAGCATCCGCAGCCGGGGTAAGATGCAACCAACTGATGAGAGCAAAGCAGCCAACAAGTAATATATTTAAAAAATTGCGCCGATAAATCATGGTTTAGACCAAAATTATAACTTTACACAAGTTTACATTTTTTGGTCGCCCTCTTGTCCTTCTAAATCAGATGCGGGGGGTGTATCTGTACTTTCAATATATTGACTATCCAAGAGAAATTTGCCTTTGGCAAAACGTATACCCCAATATCCTCCAGGGCGGCGATCCAGGACTGTTCCCTCTTCTCCTAAACAAATTACATCTGGGGGGCGTAGCATGGGCATGGGATCTGCTGTTTTGACGTAAGGCGGTAGTGCTATAACTTTGACTTTACTACCAATGGCAAATTCTTGAGACATTTTAATCAAGCTAGGATTAGTTCACCTTATACAAGTGTACTAGGTAGTGTGCTGGCAATGGGAAAGGGAAAGGGGTTGGCATGATTTCCCCTAATCCCTGATTCTGCAAGAAGGTTGATAAAAATTATTGGCGATGAAGGTGTTCAGATAGGTTGAGATTATTGAGAATTGCGTTGCTGACGGCGCGATCGCATATTTTCCCGCATTTCCTGCATTTGTTGGCGTTGTTCGGGGGTAAGGATGGCTAACATCTGTTCTTTCGATGATTCCCGAATTTGGCGCATTTGAGTTTTCTGTTGTTCAGTCAGATTTAAGTTAGCCCAACCCTTTTTTCCTCCTTGCCCTTGTCCTTGACCTGCTTCCTTTGCAGCTGCCAAGGTTGCTTTTTGTTCTG
>PWQB01000788.1 GCA_003556955.1 Nostocaceae cyanobacterium CSSed10_463m | reverse complement strand
TCGGTTCCTTGACTTCAATTAATTGTTGAGGGCCAAATCCCTCTTCCAGTTCCGTGGGTAACTTACCAGCATCCATCAATTCCATCAGCTGATCCATCGCTTTCTCACGGGCTTTGGCTGAGTCTTTTCCAGAAACAGTGAGCAGAATTTCTGGGCTTTGAGCGAGAGTATACTGAACCATACTTAGAACAGAAAAATTGCTGATTAACCAGGTTAAGGTGAATGATCATAACATGACGCAAGTAGCGCTAAAAGCTACAGCCATGAAAAATTAACGGTTCAGCAGTCATTGGTCATTGGTCATTTGACTTTTGACTTTTTTTCCCCAGTACCCAAATAAAATAAAACTTTATACTTAAGAAAGATTAAAGTAAATTTTAACAGGAGGGAAGAGTTGTGACTCCCAATCCCACCATCATGCAAGCTGTAGAGAAACTGGGCTACCGAGTTACCGTTGGTGATGTGTCAAGTCAGGCTGGATTAAATTTGGCTGAGGCTGGACAAGGTTTATTAGCTCTAGCTTCTGATGCTGGCGGACATTTACAAGTAGCAGAGACTGGTGATATTGTTTACCAATTCCCTAAAAATTTCCGCGATATTTTACGTAACAAATACTTTCAGATGCGGTTGCGGGAATGGTGGAAAAAGGTCTGGGACGTTCTTTTCTACCTGATTCGCATTTCTTTTGGGATTTTCTTAATTGTTTCTATTGCTCTGATAACTATTACCATCATTATCATTGTGACTGCCTCCAACTCAGATCGCAATGGTAACAGTAGGGGTAGCAGTTCTAGGGGCGGGGGGTTATTCTTTTTCCCATTCCCGGATTTATTTTGGTATTTTAGCCCCAATTATCGCGATCGCCGTCAACAACGGCAATATCAAAGACACCAACAAAGCAGCCAAGAAAGCGAGTTGAATTTCTTTGAGGCTGTATTTTCGTTTTTGTTTGGTGATGGTAATCCTAATGCCAATTTAGAAGAACGCCGATGGCAAGAAATTGGGGCTGTAATTCGGAATCATCAGGGTGCAGTAGTAGCAGAACAAATTGCTCCCTATTTGGATAATCTGGGGGAAAGTTATACACAAGACTACGAAGATTATATGTTGCCGGTGCTGATTCGCTTTAATGGGCAACCAGAGGTGAGTCCGTCAGGGCAAATTGTCTATTATTTCCCAGAGTTGCAAGTCAAAGCAACTCAGACGCGTCATCAGTCAGTACCAACGCACCTAGAAGAATATCCTTGGCGTTTTAGTGCTGCGGGTTCAGGACAGATTATGCTGGCTGCTGGTTTGGGTGTCCTCAACTTTGTGGCGGCCTTAATCTTAGGAGGTTTGATAGCCGATGGTACAGCTGCTGCTCAATTGGGCGGATTAGTCGCTTTTGTCGAAGGAATTTATTGGCTGTTGTTGGGTTATGGCACAGGTTTCTTAGGTGTACCGTTAGTGCGTTATTTTTGGATTCAATGGCGCAATAAAAAAATTGCCGCACGCAACCGCGATCGCCTGTCTCGGTCTAGACTATTAACAAACCCAGATGATACTTTAGTGCGGAAAATTGACTATGCACAGCAGTTCGCCAAAGAAACAGTCATCAGCCGTGAAGACTTAGTATATTCCAGCGAAACCGATTTAATTGACCAAGAAATTGAGCGTTCTGCACAAATTGACGCTGAATGGCAAAAACGTTTGCGCGAAGGAAATGAGTAGAGACGCGATTTATCGCGTCTGTAGGTGGAGACGCGATTTGTCACGTCTGTAGAGAGGAATAAAGTCAAAAGTCAAAAAAGTATAATCTTCCCCATGACTAATGACTAATGACTAATGACTAATTACTTGGTTTGAATTGGTGTCAGAGCTACTCCTTGATAATAATGTCCTAGAATTTGCAGGTGGTTGGCTCCTTGTCGAGCCAAATTGTACGCTCCCCACTGGCTCATTCCTAAGCCATGACCGAAGCCTAGTCCTTGTAGTATAAAATTACCATCTGCGCTTCTAGTGATATTAAAGCGAGTACTTCTGAGTCTAAGAGCAGTCCGTACTTGTTCACCTCTTAGCACCCTTGTACCCTGGTCACCAACAATTCTTAAGGCTTTAACACTACGGAAAGGCGAGTGGGCTTCTGCAACCATTTCTTTAACATTACCGACACCAGAAATTCTGGAGCTAATTTCAGAGGGCGAAAAAGTTCTCTCCCAGTTACAGGCGCTGATATTTTGATCGAAGTCTTGAACAGCACGTAGGTAAGCTAAAGGATTTCCCCAGACATCTTCAACATTTTCAGTATGTCCCCCGGAACAAGCGTGGAAAACTGAGAGAATAATTTGGTTGTTATGTGTTAATACTTTCCCGGCTGTGGCATCAACGGCGGCGTAAATAGAGGGTGATTCGCTGATCACTCCTTTATAAATTTGCCAACGATCAGGACTAGCTCCTAAGTCATAGGTGGGATGATTGCGCTGTTCATTGCGCTTGTAGAGGGCATAGGTACGAGCTGCGATCGCCTGAGCTTTCAGAGCCTCCTGTGGCCATCCCGCATCCATTTCGCCACCAATGACACTATAGAGATATTCTTCTAAATCAACCCAGTTAACGGCATCTAAACCATTTTCTGTAGGGACAACCAGCGTTCTGCCACGATACCAGCGATCGCCAATGTAGACAAATCCATCACCTGTTGGCTCAATCCAAAATAAACCAGATTGCCACCTATCCAAAGCCACACCACCGGGGATACTTTGGGCATTAAATGAACTCATGGCTGGCAATTGTCCCAGAGTCCTACCCGTACTATCCTTCACAACCGCAGTCGTAGAACTGCCAACTTTCACCTGTTCAACTCCCCTCTCAATTGCCACACGCAGGATTACTGATGCTTGAGCTGGGGCTACTAAAACTAACCAAAAGAAGATACCTATCCACCAATGACGTACTTTGATCTGGGAAAATAAAGAGCCTAATAACAGTTGAAATTTCATACTGATCATTTAAACCACATTTAAGCAAGTATCTGTTTGATGCTCTGGACTGTAGTGTTAGTGTCTACCACTCAAGATGAGACAGTTATCTAACCTGGGAAGTTGCCACTTCTTCATAATTATGCAATCAGTATGAAAAATTAGTCATTAGTAATTGGTCATTAGTCATTGGGAAGTTGACTTTCCCTGTACTCAACCCCCTGCACTATACTCACCTGCAAAATTGCTCACATCATTAGCAATAATTCCCACTAAATTCAAATTGCTCAAAATTTCTATAGATTGCTTCAATTCGTTGGGAGTGATATGACCAATGCGCCCCACCATTAAAATTCCATGACAGAATGAGGCTAAAATCCTGGCATCGACTGTGCCTAAAATTGATGGAGCATCTATCAGCACTAAATCATAGGTTTGCTCAAACAATTTTATTAGTTCTTGCATTCGCTCTTGACTGAGCAGTTTAACTGTATCTTCTGCTATCGGTCCAGCAGTTAAAATGTCAATAGATGGGTGAATCGGCTGGATATAATCTTGAACTTGGGTATTTGCTTCATCGAGCAATAACAGAGATAATCCCCAGTCATTAGATAGTTGCAAGTTTTTGTGCAAATGGGGATACCGCAAGTTAGCATCAATCAATAATATGCGCTGATGCATCCGAGCAGCACTAGCCGCCAGTCCCAACGCCAAAGTTGTCTTACCTTCCCTAGATAGTGCTGAAGTTAACATCAGGGACTTGAAAGGGTACGAATGCTGGAATATTTGAATATTTTGGTAGACTATATCCAAGCTTTCGTGGCAAGGTAACCAAGTACTCGTTTCTACCAAAGAGGGAGCTAAATTTTGCTTTTTCTGCCAAAACCAGAGGGGTAAACTCTTTTTTAAACCTTGTGGCGCTAGTTTGGGTACTGAACCCAGTAATCGGAGTTGCGTCAGCTTTTGTAGTTCTTGTACAGAATAAATAGTGTAATTGAACATTCCCCAAATCAGGGCGACTGCTATACCTAAAATGGGACTAACTACAATTCCCCCTAGTAAAACAATTGATCTAC
>PWQB01000057.1 GCA_003556955.1 Nostocaceae cyanobacterium CSSed10_463m | reverse complement strand
GAAAAACTGAATCCAGTCTACTTTAGTAGACTTTTGCTATTAGCCATGAACTTTAGTTCTTGGCGGAATATGGAATCAGCGTCAGAATTTTCGACTTCTGTGTACACCGTAGCCCCACTTGCACCGGAGGGGTTGGGGGTGGGGTGACATGATTGTGGTAATTGTAACTAATTAAACGGACATGATATGACAGAACAATATACTGATTACGACAGTCCTTGGAAAGAAGTAATTGAACTCTACTTTCCCAGATTTCTAGAATTCTTTTTCCCCTTAGCAGAAGCTGCTATCGACTGGACACGACCCTACGAATTTCTGGATACAGAACTACAACAATTAGAACCTGATGCCGAAATTGGTCGCCGTTGGGTGGATAAAGTAGCAAAAGTGTGGTTACTTGACGGTCAAGAAGCTTGGGTATTAGTTCATGTAGAAGTTCAAGGTCAATATGACAGCAAATTTCCTGAACGGATGTATACCTATAATTACCGCTTATTTGACCGTCATAAAAAGCCAGTGATTAGCTTGGCTGTTTTAGCCGACGAACAAGCAAATTGGCGACCATCCAGCTACAGCTATCAATTAGGGGGATGTCGGGTAAGTTTAGAGTTTCCTATCGCCAAACTTTTGGACTATGAACAAGCATGGGAAACTTTAGAACAAACTACCAACCCTTTTGGGATAATAGTAATGGCGCATCTCAAGACTAAAGCGACAAACCGAAACCCAGAAAGTCGGTTACAGTGGAAGTTACGCTTAGTCAGACAGCTATTTCAACGGGGTTACAGTCGGGAAGAAGTTCTGGAATTATTTCGCTTTATTGATTGGGTGATGTTATTACCAGAAGAATTAGCACTGAGTTTTCAAACAGAAATCAGAAGTTACGAGGAGGCCAGTAGAATGCGTTACGTAACAAGTATTGAAAGGTTAGCAAAAGAAGAAGGTATTGAACAAGGTATTGAACAAGGTATTATCCAAATGGGTAGAGATAATTTGATTGACATTCTCGAAACTCGCTTTGGAGAAGTACCAGATTCCATTGTTTCAGTTATCAATACCATAGAAGAGGCATCTGTATTGAAGATGTTGGTGAAAAGAGCGATCGCTATTTCTTCTACAGCCGAATTTCAGCAATTTTTAGATGATCTAACTACTACAGAGTGAGTGTAGATATTCGTTGGTTTGAACTAGCATAATATCATTGCCCAGATAACTCATTTCCTTTCACCTCCCTAACCCATGACTTGCGAATCCTCTGGCTTTGATAAAATTCTGGTTGTTGATGACTCTCCAGATAATCTGTTTTTAATCAAAACGATTTTAGAAGGAGAAGGCTACACCGTTACTACAGCAGAAAATGGGATCAGCGCTTTAGCAAAACTGGAAAAATCACCTTGTGACTTGATATTATTAGATTTGATGATGCCAGGAATGGATGGCTATGAGGTAACTAAACACATTCGTGAAGATACCAAATTTCAGCAATATATTCCCATTCTGCTAATTACTGCCCACGATGCGCCCAATGTCGCTAAAGGGTTAGACTTGGGGGCTGATGATTTTATCCGTAAACCTGTGACAGTGGATGAATTATTAGCCAGAGTGCGATCGCTATTACGGTTAAAGCGTAGTATGGATGAACGAGATGAAATTGCCCGTCAACGCCAAGATTTTGTTTCTCGCCTCACACACGATTTACGCACACCTTTAGTAGCTGCTGATCGAATGTTGATGCTATTTCAGCAGGGGGCTTTGGGAACTTTATCGCCGCAAATGGAAGAAGTAATCACTGTCATGGCTCGGAGTAATGTTAATCTGCTGTCGATGGTGAATACTTTATTAGAAGTTTACCGCTTTGAAGCCGGTCGCAAAACCTTGGTATTCCAAGAAGTTAATTTAATTCAATTACTAAATGAGGTAGTTGGAGAACTGACACCTTTAGCATACGACAAAGCCCTATCTATCAAACTGAATTTGTCTGGAGAGACAACTAAAGGTATGATGATGGGCGATCGCCTAGAACTACATCGTTTATTTACAAATTTAATTGGTAATGCCATCAAATTTACTGAATCTGGCTCAGTGTCTATCCGGCTGAACACACATATTGAAAGTAGTCACATTAATATAGAAGTAGCGGATACAGGAATTGGTATTCCGCCTGAAGAATTAGACACGTTGTTTGAACGATTTCGTCAAGGAAGTCACAAAAGTTCTGGGAGTGGTTTGGGATTGTACCTTTCTCGCCGCATTGTCGAGGCACATCAAGGTAATATCCTTGTAAAATCAGAGTTAGGTAAAGGTAGTGTTTTTATTGTTAATTTACCTATTAAACAGTAAAAACATAATGATAAATTATCATGATTCTAACTCGAGTTTTAGATAATCATTAATTAATACATAAGTAATTTTGGATTGAATTAAAATCTTAAATCTAAATTTTGTTATACTAAATAATAGCGATAAAAAATAACAAAATAGAAAAATGATTACTACTGAAATATCCGATGTGGCTGCAATTATCGCCAAGCAGCGTGTTTTTTTTCAAACTGGTAAAACAAAAGATATTGCTTTTCGACTGGAACAACTGAAAATTCTAAAACAAGCAATACTTGATCATAAAAAAGCCATCATTCAAGCCCTAGCAGCAGATTTACATAAACCAGAATTTGAAGCTTATGCTACAGAAATTGGTGTAACCAGTGACATCGATTACGCTATTAAACATCTGAAAAAATGGACTCAGCCCAAAAAAGCCGCAGTTCCTTGGAAGTTTTTTTCATACTCAGCTAAAATTTATCCAGAACCTTTAGGAGTTGTATTAATTATTGCTCCGTGGAACTATCCCTTTGGACTTATTATTTCACCCTTAGTCGGTGCGATCGCTGCGGGAAATTGTACAATAATCAAACCTTCGGAAATTGCTCCCCATACTTCCACTTTAGTAACTGAGATCATCAGCAAATATTTTCCCCCAGAATATATTGCTGTAGTGGAAGGGGGAGTAGAAACCAGTCAACAACTCCTAGCAGAAAAATTTGACCATATCTTTTTCACTGGTGGTACAGCCATTGGCAAAATTGTCATGGCAGCAGCTGCTAAACATCTCACTCCAGTGACTTTAGAATTAGGTGGTAAAAGCCCTTGTATTATCGATACAGAAATTAATTTAGAATACACTATCAAACGAATTGTTTGGGGCAAATTTATTAATGCTGGACAAACTTGTATTGCACCTGATTATCTTTTAGTTAATCAAAAAATTAAATCTGATGTGGTGAATGGGATTAAAAAATGTCTGCAAGAATTTTATGGAGATAATCCGGCAACTAGTCCTGATTATGCCAGGATTGTTAACCAAAAACAATTTGAGAGATTGGCTAATTTAATCAAGGATGGAGAAATTATTATTGGTGGAGAAACCAACCCTGAAGAACGTTATATTGCGCCTACCTTACTTGATCATGTTTCCTTAACATCTCCCGTCATGGAGGAGGAAATATTTGGCCCCATTTTACCGATTCTGGAATATACAGATATCACAGAAGCGATCGCCTTAATTAACTCAAAGCCAAAACCCTTAGCTTTATACCTATTTACTCAAAATAAAAACCTGCAAAAACAAGTCTTAGAGCAAACCTCCTCTGGTGGAGTTTGTCTCAACGACACAATTCTGCAAGTTGGAGTTCCATCTTTACCATTTGGGGGTGTAGGTGATAGTGGTATTGGTAGCTATCACGGTAAAGCCAGTTTTGACACCTTTTCCCATTACAAAAGTGTGTTAAAAAATTCCTTCTGGCTAGATTTAAACTGGCGATATGCGCCCTACAAAGACAAGTTATCTACCTTGAAGCGAATTGTAGGCTAAAGCTCAAACTCTAATTAGGGTTTGCTGAATAAGTTATCTGTGGAGATTAGGGAACAGGGAACAGGGAACAGGGAACAGTTTCAAGAGTTTAGTAGGGAAAATTTTTCCTTTGAATCAAACTTAAATGCAAGGTTTTCGAGTTCCCACTTCATAAAAGCTTGCACTTTTT